>JBDSOV010000002.1:0-9725 GCA_039914575.1 Sphingomicrobium sp. | reverse complement strand
GGCAGTTGCTGCGCCGCAATTACCCGGTGGCGGTCGCGACGCGGTTTGGCTCGCTGGTCGAGGAAACGGCCAGCGTGGTCGGCAATTTGTGCACCCCGCTCGACATTATCGCCGACCAGGTCGAATTGCCCCGCGCCGAACCGGGCGATGTGATCGCAGTGTTCTGCGCCGGCGCCTACGGCCTCTCGGCCAGCCCGCAAGCCTTCCTCAGCCAGACCAAGGCGCGCGAGATGATGGTCTAAGCGGGATAACTCGCTTCGACGAAATACAGCCCCTCGGGCGGCGCATTCAGCCCCAAAGCAGTGCGATCCTTCGCCTCCAGCGCCGCTTTCATGTCGGAAGGCGACCATTTGCCGATCCCGACCAGCCCGAGACAACCCGTGATCGATCGCACCTGGTGGTGGAGGAAGCTGCGCGCCGCGGCGTGGATGTGGATCTCGTCCCCGCCGCGCACCACGGCCAGCGTGTCGAGCGATTTAACCGGGCTGGCCGACTGACAATGCGCCGAGCGGAAGGTGGTGAAATCATGGGTGCCGACGAGGTGCGCCGCCGCCTCGGCCATCGCGCTCTCGTCCATGTCCTTGCCGACATGCCACACCCGCCCGCGATCGAGCGCGGGCGGCGGGCGGCGGGTCAGGATGCGGTAGAGATAGCGCCGCCCGGTGCAGGAAAAGCGCGCGTGCCAATCGTCTGCCACCGCCGCGACCTCGATGATCGACACCGGATCGGGCCGGACCAGCGCATTGATCCCCTCACGCAGGCGGAACGGGGTGATTGCCTTTGCAATATCGACATGCGCCGCCATGCCCAGCGCATGGACCCCCGCATCGGTGCGCCCCGCGCCGTGGACTGTCGCCTGCTCGCCGGTGATCGCGGCGATGGCGCGCTCGATCGTCGCCTGGACGCTTGGATCGTCGGTTTGACGCTGCCAGCCGAAAAACGGCCCGCCATCATATTCGACAATGAGTTTCCACCGGGTCATGGCAGGATAATGCGCTGGGCAACTGGAAAACCACGCAGAAACTCGTCGATTGTGATCGGCGAGCGCCCCGCACGCTGGAGCAGGACCGGCCGGAGCGCGCCGTCACCGCAGGCGATGGTCATGGTCGCATCGATTATCGTCCCGGGAGCGCCTGATCCCTCGACCGCTTCCGCGCCAAGCAATTTGATCCGCTCGCCGCCGACCTCGAACCACGCGCCGGGGAAGGGGGCCAGCCCCTGCACCAGTCGCTCGAGCTCGGGTGCGGGCTTGGTCCAGTCGATCCGCGCCTCGGCCTTGGCAATCTTGGCGGCGTAGGTCACGCCTTCATCGGGCTGGGCAATCAACGGCAGGGCATTGAGCTCGCCAAGCACTTCGATCATCGCCGATGCACCAGTTTCAGCAATTTCTTCCGTCAGTTGTCCGGCTGTCTTGCGATCAATCCTCACCTCGCGCTTGAGCAGCATTGGCCCGGTATCGAGCCCCGCCTCCATCTGCATGATGGTCACGCCCGTGACTGCATCCCCTGCCATGATCGCGCGCTGCACCGGCGCTGCCCCGCGCCATCGCGGCAGCAAAGAGCCATGGACGTTGAGGCAGCCGAATGGCGGCGCGTCGAGCACTGCTTGCGGCAGGATCAAACCATAAGCCGCGACCACCGCGATATCCCCCTCAAGCGCGGCGAACTCGGCCTGTGCTTCGGCGGCTCTGAGGCTGGTCGGCGATTGCACGGCGATCCCCAGCGCCTCGGCGCGCACCTGCACCGCCGTCGGCCGCAATGCCTTGCCCCGTCCGGCGCTACGCGGTGGCTGGCAATAAGCCGCGACGACCTCATAGCCAGCGCTCACCAGCGCATCGAGCGTCGGCACCGCAAAGTCCGGGCTTCCCATAAAAATGATCCGCATCGCTCAAGCCTATGGCCCGCAATGCGCCGTAATCCCAGCGCGATCCGCTATCGCCTGGCGCTCAGCGTTGCCACCCCGAAGCCCGCGCCGCCGCCGCCGAGCAATCCCGCCGACATGATGAGATAGCGGATTATGGTGTCGGAGTCGTAGGCATAGTTGAAGGCGACGAACGCAGCGATGCCCATGCCGATGAACGCGCCAACGATGGCGAAACGGTGGGTCCTGGGACGCTCACTCCATTTTGGTGCCATGATCTATTCCCCCCGGCGACTCGTTCGCCGCCGGCACTATAGGAAGCCGGCGGCGCGGTCGGAAGGGCGTCAGGCGCCGCGCTATGCCAAAGCGCTCGATCCAATCTTGCGCGCTGTGCATATCCACCTATGTCTGGCGCTTATGGCAAGCCGCGAGATCGAGGGACTGACCCAGGCGCTGGCGCGGCTCCCCGGGCTTGGGCCGCGCTCGGCGCGGCGCGCGGTACTGCATTTGATGAAGAAGCGCGAAGGTGCGCTCGAGCCATTGCTCGCCGCGCTGCAATCGGTCGCCGCCAATCTCTCGACCTGCTCCACCTGCGGCAATCTCGACACCAAGGACCCGTGCGCGATCTGCGCCGATCCGCGCCGCGACGACAAAAGCCTGTGCGTGGTCGAGGAAGTCGCCGATCTGTGGGCGCTCGACCGCAGCCGACTGTTCCCCGGCCGCTACCACGTCCTCGGCGGGCGGCTGTCGGCGCTCGAAGGCATTCGCCCCGAGGATCTCGGCATCGATCGCCTTGTCGCGCGGGTCGCCGCAGGGGGCATCGACGAAGTCGTGCTGGCGATGAACGCGACGCTGGAGGGCCAGACAACGGCGCACTACCTCGCCGAGCGGCTCGAAAAATTCCCGATCCGCCTGACCCAGCTCGCCCACGGCCTGCCAGTCGGCGGCGAGCTGGATTATCTCGACGAGGGCACGCTGGCCCAAGCCTTGCGGGCGCGGCGCCCGGTCGCTTGAACCAGTTGCATTGAACGACTAAATCGCCGCCATGGCTTTGCTTCGCATCTACGAAACCCCCGATCCCATGCTCCGGCAGATCTCGACCCCCATCGAGACGGTCGATGATGAACTGCGCGCGCTGATCGCGGACATGTTCGAGACGATGTACGAGGCGCCGGGGATTGGCCTCGCCGCGGTGCAGGTCGGGGTGCCCAAAAGGCTGCTGGTAATGGACTTGCAGGAGCCGGCCGACCCCGAGGATGAGAACAGCCCGCCGGTGAGGGTACCGCGGGTGTTCATCAACCCCGAAATCCTCAGTTTTTCGGACAGCAAAGTGCCTTACACCGAGGGCTGTCTGTCGGTCCCCGACCAATATGCCGAAGTCATGCGCCCCGACCATATCCGCGCCCGCTGGCTCGACGAAAATGGCAAGAGCCATGAGGAAGATCTCGACGATTTGCTCGCCATCTGCCTCCAGCATGAGATGGACCATCTCGAAGGCGTGCTGTTCATCGACCATCTCTCGAAGCTGAAGCGCGACATGGTCCTCAAGAAGCTCGCCAAGGCCCGCAAGGAGCGCGGGCTAAGGGCGGCGTAACGGCGCCAGGCAAGTGATCAGCGCGAGAACACCGCTCCGTGCGGCGCGCCTTCGCCAGTCCAGCCGTGCGGCCATGCCCGCTTGGCAAAGCTGAAACCGGGCTTGCCATCCTCGCCGCGAAAGGCCTCGTCGATCGTCAGCGCTCCGCTCTTTTCATCGAGTTTGAGCAAATACATCCGGTGCCCCGGCCTTTCGGGAGTGACGACCAGGCGCCGCGATTTCTGATCCCATCCGGTCCAGTGCGACGGATATGTATCGCTGATGGTGAGGCGTGAGACTTCGACCGGGCGGGCCCCATCGGCGATGTCGAGTACGATGTAGCCGTGAATGTCGGGGACGCTCTGCACCATGTAACGCCCGACGATGGTCGGCACGCCGCACCAGCTTCCCGGATATTGGTGAACCAGCTTCGCCTTGGGCGCCGGACCTTCCATGCCGGTCACCCGCTGCACTCCGCATGACAGGGTGTGGACATAGGCCGCCCCATCGGGTCCGACCCGCGGCTCCTCTGGCGAGATATGCCCGTTGAGCCGGGGACCGGGGTCCAGCCTGTGTGTCCCCAATAGTTTGAGGTCCGACAGGCGAAACAATTGATAGGTGTTGCTGGTCAGCAGGTAATTTTCGCCCATCGGCGAATTGGTGACGATCACCCGATCGATTTTCGGCAACACCGCCAGACCGTAGGGGAGCAGCCCCTCGTCCGCGAACGCCGGATCGGCATTGCTAGCCGACCGGACCAACTTGCCATTATCGTCGATCTCCACCAGCCCGCCGGTCTTCGCGCCCATCGCCATGTGGCCGCCGTGATCGGGAAATTGGAAGGTCGCCAGCACATTCCCATTGGGCAGGCGTGCGAAGCTGTGCGGCATGCTGAATCCGCCAAGGCTGTTGAAGGCGCCGGCCTGGCGGGGCTTTTGCGGATTGCGCAGGTCCATGATCATCGTCCGGTTGGCATCATGATCATTGGCAAACAGCATTCCACTGGCCGGCATTTCATATTCGGTATGATGGGCTTTCGCGCTTTTCTGGTCAGTGGTGACGCTGGTCACCAACTTGCCGTAGGTCGGAGAAGCCGGATCGGCGTCCACCACGATCACGAAGTCGTTGCCCGTCTTTGCCGGGTCACCCGTCCATACGAACAGGTGATTGGCGGGCGTCTTGGCGGTTGGGCCCTGCGCGACCGCAGCGACTGGCATGGTTGCCAGGATCAGCATCTGTAGAGCACGAAGCATGGCTATTTCCCCCCTATCGTCGCCGACCGACCGATCGCGACAAGAACAACGCTTTACAAATACCCCCTTGATAGTCGCACCCAAAACTCAAGTCCGCAATTGCCCGGCTTCCTAAGCCAGACTCGCCGCCGCCTTGCGGCAATCCTCGGCGCATTCGCGGCAAATCTGCGCGCATAATTTGCTATGCTCATGGTCATGTTTTTCGCATTCCGCCGCGCAGGCCTCGCACATCCGGGCGCACAGCTCGAGCAGTTCGCGAAGCATCGGCTGGTCGTCGCCGGTGCGCCGCGCCCCCAATCGCGCGGTTGCCTCGCAAATGTCCGAGCAATCGAGGCACAAGCGGATGCACTGCGCCATATCCATCGTCTCAGCCATGCAGGCGTCGGCGCACGACAGGCACATTTTGGAGCAATACATCAAATGATGCACCGCATCGCCGAGCGCCTGGTTATTGTCGTCCTTGGGGTGAAGCGCGATCATCTTGCGAATGGACATGAACTCTCCTGTTTCCCGTTGAACAGCGTCATGCGGCGGATGTTCCGCTTGAGCAAGCGCGGGTGCGGAGCTAGGTTCGCATTTCGTTCCGCCCGAGGAGAGGCCGTTGGATTCGACGAATATCATCATCGGTATCGCCGCGCTGGCGCTTGGCGCAGTGCTCGGCTGGCTGCTTGGCTCGCGCGGGGCGGGGGCCGCGACCGAACGCGCAGCACGCGCCGAACAGCTCCAGACATTACTCGATGCGGTGACCGGCGAACGCGACGAGGCGCTGCGCGGCCGCGCCAGCCTTGAGGCCGACGCGCGCAATTTCGACCAGCGAATGGAAGATCTCAAGCAGTCGAAGGACGCCTTGGTCGCGCAGTTCCGCACCATTGGCGACCAGCTGCTTGAAAAGGCACATAAGGATTTTCTCGACAAGGCCGGCGAGCGCTTCACCGCCGCCGACAAGGCAAGTGAAATCAAGCTCAAGGAGCTGCTCGCACCGGTCGAAACCACGCTCAAGCGCTATGAGGAAGGGCTGGCCAAAGTCGAGAAGGAACGCGTCGACCATTATGCGGGCCTTCGCGAGGCGGTCGAACTGGTCCGCGCGGGGCAGGGCCAGGTGCGCGACGAGACGCGAAATCTGGTCAACGCTTTGCGCTCTTCGCCCAAGGCGCGCGGGCGGTGGGGCGAACAAAGTCTCAAGAACGTGCTCGAGCAAGCCGGACTGTCGGCCCACGCCGATTTTCGCACCGAAGTATCGGTCGATACCGAAGATGGCCGGCTTCGCCCCGACGTGATCGTCCGCTTGCCCGGCGGGCGCAGCCTGGTGATCGACGCCAAATGCTCATTGAACGCCTATCTCGACGCATCCGAAGAGGTCGACGACGATCGCCGCCTGGCGCATTTACGCGCCCACGTTGCCTCGATCCGCACCCACGCCCAGCAATTGGGCTCCAAGGCCTATTGGGCGCAGTTCGACGATGCCGCCGACTATGTCGTGATGTATATCCCGGGCGAGCATTTCCTCACCGCCGCGCTCGAGCAGGATGACGGTCTGTGGGAATGGGCATTTGAGCGCCGCGTATTGCTCGCCACGCCGACCAATCTGGTGGCGATCGCGCGCACCGTGGCAAGTGTTTGGCGGCAGGAAACGCTCAACGAAGCCGCCGACGAGATTGCTAGCCTGGGCAAGGAGTTGCATTCGCGTCTTGCGACGATGGCGCAACATATGGAGAAGGTTGGCAAGAATCTTTCGACCGCCAACACCGCATACAACCAGATGGTCGGCAGCTTCGAAAGCCAGGTGTTCACCCAGGCCCGCCGGTTCGAGACGTTGGGCGCGGGCAGCGCCAAGGAATTGCCGATCCCGCCGATGGTCGAAGCCAGCCCGCGCCCGCTGACCAAGCTGGTCGCGCCCAAATCGGCCAACGAAGACGACGCGGTGGCCTAGCGCCGCACCAGATCGATTGTCCCGGCGGTGCTCGACAGGGTCAACCGGTTGCGGCCGGTGACCGCAATCGTCATCATTTGGTCGAGGATTGCGCTGGCGTCGATCTCGAAGCGCATGTTGGGGCAGGCCATTTTGGTCGAGATCAGCGCACCGGCGTCGAGCGTCGTTCCGCTCTGGTTGTAGGGGCCGCTGATCGCGTTGCAGCCGAACTTCGCCGCGATCCGACCGCTGTCGAAGTCGAGGTGATAGTCGCCCTGGCGCGGCACTGGACGGCCGTTGATCCGGACCACCCGCCAGCGGGTCCGCTCAAGCGTGGTCACCGGGCCGGGAAGCGCTGACACCACCTGCGGATTGCCGCGCTCGTCGACTTGATCGAAGAACGATGCCGGCGCGCCGCAGCCGCGATACAGGCGCTTGTCGACCGTGACCTGCACCGTGTCAGGGTAAGTGCGCTCGCTCATTCCGTCGCTGCACCGCGCGTGGACGATGTTCACGCGGATCCGCGCGCTATAGTAGATTTCGCCCGCGACGCCGCTCTGCACCGCCGGGGTCGGCTGGACCACCGAGGCATTGCTGCCCCGGTCGGTGAACACCAATTTGTCGCTGATCGTCAGGTCCCAGAACGGCTCGGTCCCGATCGCGCGATAATCGCCCTGATTGACCGGCGGCCCCGGGTAAGGCGCGGGATAGGGCTCGGGGTAGCCCGGCGGGCCATAAGGATCACTGGCGTAGGTCTGGCAGGCAGCGAGACCAAGCGCGAGCGGCACAGCGGTGAAAATCATTCTCATAGCGCAACAAACCTCCCAACCACGGACTCGGTTCCGTTTCAGATGGCTCGGCGAAGGTCGATCGACCCGGCCTCGCTGACCAGCCGCATCGCTTCGCCACTGGTCCGCTCGATCCGCATGTTGCTGCGCAGCACCGCGCTGCCCAGACGCTCGGACGTCTCCGCTGGCCGGGGACAGCCCATCTCGGTCTGCACCAGGTCGCTGGTCGACAGATGATCGCCGTTGAGGCGCCACGGCCCGCTGATGCTGTTGCACCCGAATTTGGCGGACAGGTCGGATCCGGCGAAGTTGATGAAATAGCTTGGCCCGCCCGGCGTTGCCCGCCCGTTGATCGCCGCGACGATCCAATTGGTGCCGGCGAGGCCATCGGGCGCCACCGTGCCCCCGCCGCAGCCATCGACCGTCTTGCCGTCGGCCACCAGCCGCACCGTCTGGCGATAGATCAGATCGCTCATTCCGTCGCTGCACGGCCCCGGGGTGATCGTCAGCTGCAGGCGGTCGCTCCGGGCATAATGGCCTGGCTCCGGGCGGAAGGTCCGCGGGGTCGGGACGACGATTTTCACCGATCCATATTCCCCGACATAGGCCATGGTGAGACGGGTCACGCTGAGTGTCCAACCGGGCTCGGTTCCGACCGCCCGATACTCGACCGGCGGGGGTGGCCCAGAAGGCGGGGACGCGGAGGATGTGTTCATCGCGATCGGTTCTTCGATGGACGCATTTTGCTCGGCAGCGGCGTCTTCATCCGTTGGCCGATCGCCAGGCGCACCGCACCCGGCAAGCAGTGCGGCACGTGCCAGGACCCAGTGTTTCATCGCCACCTCGCTTTCACTTGATAGGCCATCACCGCCGCCGCCACCGCTGCATTCAAACTATCGGCGCGTCCCGCCATCGGGATTTTGACCAGCATATCGCACGCCGCCTCATAATCGACCGGCAATCCCTGGCTCTCATTGCCGATCAGCAGGAAGCAAGGCTGGTCATAAGTCGCATCGAGATAGTCGGTGTCGGTGTTGAGGCTGGTCCCGATCAATTGGCCTGCTCCGCTGCGGAGCCACGGAAGGAATTCGTCCCATCGCGCGGTCGCGACGGCTTGCGTGAAGATCGCCCCCATCGAGGCGCGCACCGCCTCGACCGAAAAGGGATCGGCGCAATCGTCGATCAGGATAAGCCCGCCCGCACCGACCGCATCGCCGGTGCGCATCATGGTGCCGATATTGCCCGGATCGCGCAGCGCCTGCGCCACCAGCCACAGCGGCGCTACCGAGCGGTCGATCGCGGCGAGGTCGGTCGCGGGCTGCTTGTAGACGCCGAGGATCGCCTGCGGATTATCCTTGCCGCTCATTTTGGCGAGGATGTCGGGGCTGGTTTCGATCACGTCGGCGCCCTTGGCCTCGGCCGCGGCGATGATTTCGGCGGCGAGCGGATGAACACCATGGCCCGGCGAATAAGCGATGACCATCGGCAACTGCCCGCTGTCCCGCGCTTCGGCCAGGATGCGCAGGCCCTCGGCGAGGAACTTGCCCTCGGCTTTCCGCTCCTTCTTGTCGCGCAGCGAGCGGATGCGCTTCACGGTATCGTTAGCGAAGCTATGGATTTCGCGGGGCAAGGCTCAGTCCTCGCCGAAGCGACTCTCGATCAGGGCGACGAGTTTTTCTAGCGCGGTTTCCGCGCCCATTCCGGAAACATGGATGACGACGCTGTCGCCCATCGCCGCGCCGAGCATCATCAGCCCCATGATCGAGGTTCCGCACACCTTGTTGCCGTCCTTCTCGACCTCGATCGCGGCGTCGAGCTGGCTGGCCAGGGTAACGAATTTAGCGCTGGCGCGAGCATGGAGGCCGCGCTTGTTGTCGATTCGGACGATTCGGCTGAGCGGGCTCAAGCCGCGGCTTCCCCGAGAATTTCCGATGCCACCGAAATATATTTGCGCCCCGCCTCGCGCGCCGCAGCGACCGCGGCATGGACGCCCATCACCTTGCGCGCGCCTTCCAGCCGGATCAGCATCGGCAAATTGACCCCCGCGATGACCTCGATGTCCGCGCTCTTCATCAGGCTAATCGCGAGATTCGATGGGGTTCCGCCGAACAGATCGGTCAATATGATCACGCCCTGGCCATTGCTGACCCGCGCGATCGCATTGGCGATGTCGCTCCGCCGAGCTTCCATATCGTCATCGGCGTCGATGCAGATGCCCTCGACCGCTTCCTGCGGGCCGACGACATGCTCCAATGCCGTGATGAACTCGGCCGCCAGACGGCCGTGGGTCACCAACACTAATCCGATCATTTATCCACCTGACTCACTGGCACCTGGACTGT
>JBDSOV010000259.1:0-2648 GCA_039914575.1 Sphingomicrobium sp. | reverse complement strand
TGAAAGAAATCGCCCGCTATGGCGGGGCGATCGACAAATTCGTGCCGCCGGCCGTTGTTAAGGACGTGGCCGAACGGCTGGGACGCAAATGATCCTTTTCTCCGCACCTATCCTGCGATAGGCGGGCGGCGACAGGGTTGGGGAGTATCAGATGACCAAGGCATTGTTCGCGTTACCATTTCTGGCGCTCGCCCTGATCGCGGCCAAGCCCGCGCCGGTGCCGCCCAAGCCGGTCGTGCCGGTCAACGCGCCGGCGGAGGTCGCCGCCGACCCCGCCAATCGCTGGACGCTCGAGCTCAGCAACGGCGGTCGCGTGGTCATCCAGTTGCGCCCCGACATCGCCCCCCACCACGTCTATCGCATCCAGCAGCTCACCACCCAGGGCTTCTACAACGGACTGATGTTCCACCGCGTCATCCCCGGCTTCATGGCGCAGGGCGGCGACCCGCAGGGTACCGGGCGGGGCGGCTCGCCGCTCCCCGACCTCAAGGCCGAGTTCAACCCCCTGCCGCATTTGCGCGGGGTCGCGTCGATGGCCCGGTCCGACCATGTCGACAGCGCCAACAGCCAGTTCTTCATCGTGCTCTCGCCGACCTTCAAGCTCGACAACAAATATTCGGGATTCGGCCGGGTGATCGAGGGAATGCCCGTCGTCGATACCTTCGCGGTGGGCGAGCCTCCGGTGCAGCCGACGCGGATCGTTCGCGCGTCGATCGGCGGCCCGCTTCCGGCGCCTCCGGCCGTCGTTGCCCAGGCGGCGCCCGCCGCCGAAGCGGCGGCGCCGGCCCCGGTTCAAGCGCCGGCCTCTGAGCCCGCGCCCGCTCCGGCCGAGACACCGGCCGCTGCGCCCGCTTCCGCGGAGCCCGCGCCTGCCGAGGCCGCGCCGCCCAGCGAATGAACGTCGACCTTTTCGATTTCGACCTTCCCGCTGACCGCATCGCCCTTCGCCCCGCCCGCCCGCGCGACGCCGCGCGGATGCTGCTCGTCGACGGTGGACGACTGAGCGACCGCAAGGTGCTCGATCTCGCCGACCTGCTGCGGCCGGCCGATGTGCTGATCTTCAATGATACGCGGGTCATTCCCGCCCAGCTCGAAGGGCGGCGGGGAGATGCGCGGGTCGGGGCGACGCTCCACAAGCGCGAGGGGCTGCGTCGCTGGTGGGCGTTCATCCGCAACGCCAAGCGCGTCCGCGCCGGCGACGTGATTGATTTCGGGGAGGGCGTCACTGCCACCGCGCTGGAACGTGACGACGAGGGCGCGGTCCTGCTGGAGTTCGGCGGCGAGGAGCCCGTCGAGTTGTTGCTCGAGCGCGCCGGGCGGATGCCGTTGCCGCCCTACATCGCGTCGAAGCGCGCGATCGATGCCGCCGATACCGACGATTATCAGACGATGTTCGCGCGGGAGGCCGGCGCGGTCGCGGCGCCGACCGCCTCGCTGCACTTCACCGAGCGGATGATCGCGGCACTCGACGAGCGTGGAATCCAGCGCGAGACGCTGACGCTCCACGTCGGCGCGGGGACCTTCCTGCCGGTCAAGGCCGAGGATACCGACGCGCACCGCATGCACGCCGAATGGGGCCGCATCGACCCGGCCACCGCCGACCGGCTCAACGCGGCCAAGGCCGCCGGCGGCCGCCTGATCGCGGTCGGCACAACCTCACTCCGCCTGGTCGAAAGCGCGGCCGGCGACGACGGCATGATCCGCGCGTTCGAGGACGACACCGCGATCTTCATCATCCCGGGCTATCGATTCAAGGCGATCGACGGGCTGATGACAAACTTCCATCTGCCGCGATCGACCCTGTTCATGCTCGTCTCGGCGCTGATGGGGCTTGAGCTTATGAAAGAGGCTTATGCCCATGCGATCAAAAACGGCTACCGTTTTTACAGCTATGGGGATGCTTCACTCCTTCTCCCGCACTAACCGCGAAAAAGCTGCGCTTACCCTCCTGCTCTCGAACCGGGCCACTTGACGCCGCTATACCTACCGTGCCTCCTAGCAGATGAAGGGGAGAGCCTGGTGGAAGTAATTGGAGATCATCTGAGTAACTACGTTGAAACCCTGAGCGCTGACATTTCGAAGCGCACCGATGACGACGGACTTACTTACGAGAGAGCGTTTATCGAGGTCGTCCTCGATTATATGGGTTACTCAGGGGAGGAAGACTTTCGGAAAGACCACATTTACGGGCCGCGCGACGGGCGGAGGTTGGGCAGCGGTTTGAGCGTGAAGCGCATGAGCCCGACGTAGGCATGGAAGATTTGCGCTAGAGAATGAGCCGCAAGCCTCCGCTCTGATCATCGCAGTGGGCGGCAAGCCATTTTTTGATCCATTACGGGGACTTAAGTAAGCCGAGCCCAATCGCCCCGTCCTATCCTGACGCCCCAACAAGCGGGGGCGGTTGACGATGAATGTTGCGTTCGAGTGCAGTACATGATCGTCATTGCCATTCTGGCCGGGATCGCCGCTCAGGAAGAGCCGCCCAAGGCGATTCCGCTTTCTTCAATAACGGTCGCGGCGCGTATTATTCGACCAGCTCCAGCTACGGCCAAAGATTGGCAAAGGACCGATCCCACTCGACGACGAGAGGTTATCGTTCAAAGCGAGAAAGGCCAAACCATCGTGCTTCGCTTGATCGAGCATGAGTA
>JBDSOV010000095.1:0-3311 GCA_039914575.1 Sphingomicrobium sp. | reverse complement strand
CGAGGTGATTCCGAGCTCGCGCGCGGCGCGCAGCACATTGCCCCGCCCGACCCGCTCCGACAATCGCACCGCGGCGGCGTTGCTCGAGCGGGCAAATGCCTCGCGCAAGGTAATCGAGCCGCGATAGACGCCGTCGCTATTGGCCGGCGACCAGCCATCGACGGTGATCGGACTGTCGTCGATCAGGTCATCGGGGCTGTAACCGGCGCGCAAGGCGGCGAGGTAGACGAACAACTTGAACGCCGATCCGGGCTGGCGGCGGGCCTGGGTGGCGCGGTTGAACGGGCTGGTCTTGTAGCTCTTGCCACCGACCATCGCCACGACCCGGCCATCAGGGCGCATCACCACCATCGCCGCCTGGGCATCGCCAATCGCGGCATTGGAGATCGCCCGCACCGCCAGCCGCTGGAGGTCGGCATCGAGCGTGGTGGCGACCCTGACCTCGCCATAATCGGCCTCGAACGCTTTTTGCGCGACTGGCGCGACCCAGTCGGCGAAATAGGTGCCGGTCGGGACCTTGGCCGACTGCCGCACCGGAACAGCGGATTTCGCGGCGCGGGCGCGGGCGGGCGTGATGACGTCTGTGTCGGCCATTTCCTGGAGCACCAGCCGGCTGCGTTTTTGCGCACCGGCGAGGTTGCGGGTCGGGGCGAGCCGCGACGGCGCCTGGACCATCCCCGCCAGCATCGCCGACTGGGCAAGCGACAGATTTTCGGGTTTGCGATCGAAATAATGGCGCGCGGCGGCGCGCAGGCCATAGACGCCGTCGCCGAAATAGACCGACGACATATAGCGCGACAGGATTTCATCCTTGGTCAGCCATGCCTCGAGCCAGAAGGCGATGATCACTTCCTGCGCCTTGCGCTTGTACGACCGGTCCGACGACAGGAAGCTGGTCTTGGCGAGCTGTTGGGTGATCGTGCTGCCGCCCTGCTTGACGCCGCCGGCCGAGGCATTGGCGACCATCGCCCGGCCAATCGCGCGCGGGTCGATCCCCCAATGGCGGCGGAAGCGGCGGTCCTCAATTGCGATGAACGCCGCTGGAGTCAGCGAGTTGAGCTTCGCCACCTCGACCGGCTCGTCCTTCATCGCCCCGCGTCGGGCGATCGGCACGCCTTCCTGCGACAGGAATAGCATCGCCGGATCATCGAGCGGCTCGAGCGCGCGGCCGAGCGGGGCGGTGATCACCAGCCACAGCAAGGTGACCAGCAGCAGCAATGAGAAGCCATAGAAGATGTAGCGCCAGCGGCGGCGGCGCGGCGGTTTGGGCAGCTGGTCGGGCGGACTCGCATTGCCCATGTCGAACACCGGCGCGGTGAATGGGTCGGCCAGATCCTCGACATTGCGGCCGTCGCGCCGCCAGATCGTATCGCTCTCGCCCATGCACCCTTTCCAACACGGCATCAGGCCGCCACTGCCTTAGTCCAGTAAAACACTCGCGGGCAGATATCCAGATGCTTGATGAACTTGGGCATAACGCTAGACGGGTCGACATGGCGCGTTTTCACCAGCCCGTGATTTTGGCGATTGCCGCGCTGCTGGCGCTCGGTGGCTGCCGCGACCGCAATAATGATGTGCTCGACGTGATGGTGATCGGCGACGCGGCCCCGACCATCGCCGATCCCGCCGACGGGTCGCTCAGCCCGGCGCAGCAGGTGCTGATGCTCAATGTGGCGCAGGGGCTGGTGCGGTTCGACGCGCGCGGTCAGATCGAGCCCGGGCTGGCCGAACGGTGGAACGTCAGCGACGACGGGTTGAGCTACGTCTTCCGCCTGGGCGCAGGCAAATGGCCCGACGGACGCTCGATCCAGGCCCGCGATATCGCGCGGCTGTTGACCCGCACGCTGCGCAGCGCAAGCCGCAATCCGGCCAAGGATATGCTCGGCGCGGTCGCGGAAGTGGTGGCGATGACCGACCGGGTAATCGAGATCCGCCTGACCGCGCCGCGCCCCAATCTGCTGCAGCTGCTCGCCCAGCCCGAGCTGGGGTTGACCCGCGAGGGGCTCGGCACCGGCCCGTTCCAGCCGGTCGAACGCACCCGGCCACGCGGCGCGGTTGCCCTGCTCCATGTCGCGCGGGTGATCGACGGGGCCGACAAGCGCGACCTGGTCGATCTTGCTGCGGCGCCGACCGCGCGCGCGATTGCAGCGTTCGCCGACGGACAGAGTGATCTGGTCTTGGGCGGGACATTCGACGATTTGCCGCTGGTCCGCCAGGCCCGGATCGCGCGATCGGCGGTGCGGTTCGATCCGGTCGCGGGATTGTTCGGGCTGGTCCCGGCGCGGCGTGGCGGGCCGCTCGCCGACAAGCAGCTGCGCAGCCTGCTCAACCGCGCGATCGACCGCGACGCGTTGGTCGCCACGCTCGCCGTGCCCGGGCTGGCGCCGCGTGCGACCCTGCTCCAGTCGGGACTCGAGGGGCTGGCACCTCCGGCCCAGCCTGGCTGGGTATCGGTGCCGATCATCGAACGCCGGATGCAGGCGTTCAACGCGGTGCGGACCATGGTCGGGACCGCTGAGCCGATGACGCTGGCAATCGACCTGCCCGCCGGCCCCGGCGGCCGCATCCTGTTCGAACGACTGGCGGCCGACTGGGGGTCGATCGGGATCAAATTGGTCCGTGCCGGCAAGACCGCCCCCGCGGACCTCCAGCTGGTCGATGCGGTGGCGCCGTCGGCCTCGCCCGCCTGGTTCCTCCGCTCGTTCCGCTGCGCGTTGCGGCCATTATGCTCGACCGAGGCCGACGAAGCGATGGATTCGGCCCGCTCCGCGACCGTATCCGACCAGCGCGCCGCTTTCTTTCGCGAGGCCAGCCGGCGACTAGAGGAGGAGAGCCTGTTCCTGCCCCTTGCCGCGCCGGTGCGCTGGTCGCTGGTCGGGACACGGATCGAAGGATTTGCCGAGAACATCGTTGCGCGTCATCCGTTGACCGGTTTGAGCGACCGATTGAAACGCGAAGGGCAGTAGCCATGGACATCAACGACAGCGACCGCCGCCCATTCCCCAACATGGCCAACGACCCGCGCTCGGTGCGGGCGCGGGTCGAGGCGCTCGAGCGGGTGATGGAGCATTTGTTCACCGTGCCGGGGATCAACCGCAAGGTCGGGCTCGACGTGCTGCTCGATCTGGTGCCGGTGGTCGGCACGACCGCAGGCGCGGTGCTCGGCACTTACCTCGCGTGGGAGGCGCGCAACCTCGGCATGTCGAAAACCGCGGTGGCGCGGATGGCGGGCAATATCGGCTTCGACTGGATGCTCGGGCTGATCCCGTGGGTCGGCGCGATCCCCGATCTGTTCTTCCGCTCCAACACCC
>JBDSOV010000234.1:0-3986 GCA_039914575.1 Sphingomicrobium sp. | reverse complement strand
ATCGCACCCGCGACCATCGAGAGATGCTGCCACTTGCCCTTGGGATCGGTGAAGCGGAGGTCGACCCACTCGATCTCCTGCTCCTCGATCGCCTTCAACACCTTCGCCGCTTCGCTCGCCATGACCGGCTCCATTTACCGAGTGTGAGAATCGCACGGCCACGCGGCCGCCGTTGCCGACAGCGATTTGCGGAAGCGGCGGTGAGAGTCACGTCGAGCGTGAACTTTTCACGCGACGGGGTCGCATCCGCCGGGCCGAGCCACGAAATCGTCGCGTGAGGGCGGCCGGTTGCCGGGGCATGGCGAATATGAGATGGTTCGTCGTCCGGAACGACCCGTGCGCGCCATTTGGTGCAGATTGGCGATCATAGGCATGGGCCCTTCGAGACGCGAGGGGGCGCGTATGTCGATCAAGCGCAAAATCGCGATTTTTCTGGCGGCGCTGGCGGCAGTGGCGTTGAATGTCGCGCCCAGCGCCCCCGCCGCGGCCCAATCGACCGCCAGCTATAGCGCCGAACTCAACCAGTTGACGCTCGACATGCGGGCGCTTTGGGGCGAGCTCGACCGGTTTCAGCCGCGGACCCGCTATTGCCTGCCGCCGGACGAGCCGAACAAGAGGCAGGATCAAGCGACGCTAGACGGGCTGGAGGCGCGGGTCAAAGCGATGAACGCGCGCTACACGGCGCTCAAACAGGGACTGAACACGTTTCTCGCCAACAACCCGCGGCTCTACGCCGAGCTGATGGTCAACAATATTGACCCGGGCGATCGCCATTGGTGGGCGCGTTACGATGCCAGCCAGAAAAAGATGAACGACGAACTGGCGCGCAAGAAAGCGGCGCTGGCCCGAGCGCCGGAGGTGAATTGCTCGCCCAAGCCCAAGCCCAAGCCGGTGACGGTCGGGACGACCGGCGCCCGGCCGGCGTCTCAAGGCGTGGCGCGTTCGCCGCTGCCAACCCGCCCGAGCATCGACCCGCTCGGCTGGCCGGTGATGCCGGCATTCTTCTGCAACTGGGAGGACTATTGGAAATTCATTAATGAGGTGATCAACCCGCGCTATGAAAAGGCCGCCGAAAATGCCGAGAAAGCGGCAAAGTTCCGCAGCGAGATCGAGCAGCAGGTCAACGACCATGTCCAGAATGACCGGCCGGTGCCGACCGCGCTGCAGGCGCTCAGGCGGCAGGCGATCGCCGACGTCGCCGCGCAGAATCGGTTGTTCCAGGAAGCCGAGGAAATTCGCGGCCGCGCCAAGGCGATCCCGGTGATCGATTGCAGCAAGCAGGGAACCCAGACCGGCGCCGCGACGTCGCAGACGTCGATCGATCAACAGGATGCCCATCTGGTCCGGAACCAGCAGCAGTGGATCGCGGGAATCGAGACGGACATCGCCAAACTCGAACCGTTGCGGCTGGCCGGCAATTGCACCGAATTAAACGCCGAGGCGGAGCTGATCCGCCGCGAGATATCAGAGATGAGCCGGGTCGCTATGCCGCGTTCCGACGGCACGCGGGGCCTGTTCCTGCCGCCGCAAGTGATTGCCGAATTGAAACGCCGCCTGGCCGCGGCGACGCAGCCGTGCCCGCCACGGACGCAGACGACACCGTCGCCCGGCCTCAGCGTGCAGGATACACAACAAGCCGCGCGCCAGCTGAAGAATATCGAGGACGTCGAGGCGGCGATCGCCGAGCTCAAGGAGCTTCGCAAGACCGGCCAGTGCGGAGCATCGTGGGAGGCCGCCAACGACCTCGACGAGTGGCTCAACGATCTCAGCCGCCCGGGGGGCATCTCGCCCATCAACCTGACCGCCCGGCCAGCGTTGCCGTCAACGCTGATCGACAAGTGGGACGATCAGATCGACGATATTATGGACGGATGTCCCAAGCCGAACCGCATCGATCCGCGCATCGGCACGCCGGTTCCAATCTACATTCCGTCGAAGGATTCGGTCGAGTGGCGGATTCTCGATATCCATAACAAGGAGCGGGCGGCAGTCGGCTCGCCGTCGCTGGGGTGGGATCCGCAGCTGGCGGCAGCGGCGTCGGCTTATGCGGTCAAGCTCGCCGCCGGCGGGCCGTTCGTCCATGCGCCGCGCGCGGGACGCGAGAGTGAGCGCGAGAATCTGTCACGTGGCCTGCCCGGCGCCTCGGCTGAGCGGATGATGATCAACTGGACTGGCGAGAAAGGCAATTTCACCCCCGGCACCTATCCCAATGTTAGCAAGACCGGCAATTGGTCTGACGTGTCGCATTATACCCAGATGATTTGGCCGACCACGACGCGGGTCGGCTGCGGCACGGCGGGCGGATCGAAATATGCCGTTCTGGTGTGCCGTTACACCCCGCCGGGGAATCAGCCCGGACGGCAAGTGCCGGCTGACAGGCGGGAGCTGGGCAAGCTGCCCGTCGGCGGAGGAATGCAGCAGATCGATCCGCCGCCGCCGCCGCGCCCGACCGCGGCCGACGAAGCGCCGGGCGGGGTCGAAGCCCAGCATCCGCTGGCGACCTTTTTCGCCGGGGCGCTCAATCGCCATTATGAAGCGCTGCGCAATTGCGACCGGGCCGCGGACGAGCGCGCGCTGGACGAGATGCGCTATGCGATCGACGAGTTGCGCAAGCGGCTCAAAGCGGCGAAATCGGTCGGCGGCATGTCGGCCATCAATCCAGACGAGCTGCAGCGCCTGATCGACGGGCTGGAACGGGTCGTTCGCGGGGCCGGGCAGCGCACCTATCCCGGGACGTGCCCACCGCGCTAGGCGTCAAAACGCCCGCCGTTGCGCCGCGATCAGCATGCGCAGCAGCATCGCAACCGGGCGCGGGACACCGACTTTGCCTTCGAGCCACAGGCTGACGGTCGAGCGGCTGACCCCGATCGCGGCGGCGAGGTCGCTTTGGGTACGGTAGCCAAGATTGCGCATCGCGCCGCGCAATACGTCGGGAGACATCGAGGCGAGTCGGGGATCGTCCACGCCTAAATCGCGTCGGCGCCGCGGTCGCCGGTGCGGATGCGGATGGCCTGCTCGATCGGCACCACAAAAATCTTGCCGTCGCCGATTCGCCCGGTGCGCGCGGCGGCTTCGATCGCTTCGACGACGCGATCGACCTGATCGTCCTCGACCACCACCTCGACCTTCACCTTGGGCAGGAAGTCGACGACATATTCGGCCCCGCGATAGAGCTCGGTATGGCCCTTCTGGCGGCCGAAACCCTTGACCTCGCTGACCGTGATCCCGCTGACCCCGGCGTCGTGGAGCGCGTCCTTCACGTCGTCGAGCTTGAACGGTTTGATGATCGCTTCGACTTTTTTCATGCAGGTCAGTCTAGACTTGCCGCAACGCTGCCGCAATTGATCGCGATGCGGGCACCGACATGAAAGCAATCATTCTCTCCGCCGGCCAGGGCTCGCGCCTCGGCCATCTGACCGACGACCGGCCCAAATGCCTGATCGAATTTGGCGGCAAGAGCCTGCTCGACTGGCAGCTCGACACGCTTGCCGCCAACGGCGTGGACGAGGTGGTGATCGTGACCGGGTTTCGCGACGACCAGATCGAGGCGTGTCTGGCGCGGCGCAGCGGCGGGCCAGAGGTGCGTGCCGTCTTCAACCCGTTCTTCAAGGTCGCCGACAATCTCGGCTCGCTTTACCTCGTGCGCGGCGAACTGACCGGCGATTGCCTAGTGTGGAACGGCGATACTCTGGTGTCCAAGGCGCTGATGGCGCGGGTGGTGAGCAATGAGACGCAGGGGATCTGCGTCACGATCGACCGCAAGGACGCCTATGACGATGATGACATGAAGGTCATCGCCGACGATGACGGCCGACTGCGCGCGATCGGCAAACGGATCAAGCAAGGCGTCAACGCCGAGTCGATCGGGCTGCTGGCGTTTCGCGGGGGCGGGGCCGAGCGCTTCGCCGACGCGATCGACCGCGCGATGCGCACCGCCGAGGGGACGACCATCTGGTATTTGCGGGTGATCCACCATCTGGCGCAGA
>JBDSOV010000153.1:0-3978 GCA_039914575.1 Sphingomicrobium sp. | reverse complement strand
AACATCGAATCCATCCCTGGGTGATGTTTGGCGTAGTACCATTATTCGGCCTGGTGTCGGCAGGGGTGACCCTGAACGGAGGGCTTGGCGAACTTGCCGAACCCATCCCGTTGGCAATCCTGCTCGGCCTGTTCATCGGCAAACAAGCAGGCGTGTTCGGCGCGATCTGGGCGGCGGTGAAGCTCGGGCTGGCGGCGCGGCCAGCCGGCACCAGCTGGGCCCATCTGTACGGCGCGGCGATGCTGTGCGGGATCGGCTTCACCATGAGCCTGTTCATCGGCGGCCTGGCGTGGCCCGGCCGCCCCGATCTGGTCGATGCCGCCAAGGTCGGAACTTTGGCGGGATCACTGCTTGCGGCAATCGCCGGTTTCCTGTTGCTGCGGTTCGCGCATTCGACCAAAAACGCGCAACAGGATGAAGCGGAGGCCCAGCGCCTATGGGCTGCCGAGCAAGACGATTGAAAGGCCGATTGATGAATCGAATGACCCCGCTACTTCTCGCCACCGCGCTCGCCGCGTGCCAGCCGGCGGCGCCCGCGACACCGAGCGACAGTCTTGATTCGATCGCCCGCGATTACGTCCAATTGAGCCTGACAATCGGCGAGAAAGAGGAGGGCTATATCGATGCATATTACGGTCCGCCCAATCTCCAGGCCAAGGCCAAGGCCGAGGCACCCAAACTGTCGCTGCCCGAACTCGCCAAGCGCACCGACGCGCTCGCTGCGCGGGTTGCGGCGCTGAAGCCCGACGGCCTCGACGCCCGCCGCGCCGCGTTCCTCGCCGCGCAGCTAATTGCCGCCACGACCCGGCTGCGGATGATGATGGGCGAGACATTGAGCTTTGCCGATGAGGCCAAGGGCCTGTTCGGGGTTGCGCCCGAACTCAAGCCACTGGCCAGCTATGATGCAGTGCTGGCGCGAATCGAGACGTTGGTGCCGGGGCCGGGGCCGCTGTCGATGCGGGTTGATGCCTTCCAGGAGCGGTTCACCATTCCAGCGGCAAAGCTCAAGCCAGTGTTCGATGCCGCGATCGCCGAGTGCAAGGCGCGCACCGCGCAGCATATCGCGCTGCCTAAGGGCGAGCGGTTCGACATGGCGTTCGTCACCGGCAAGAGCTGGTCGGGCTATAATTATTATCAGGGCAAGGCGACCAGCCGGATCGAGATCAACACCGACCTTCCGATCCGCATCGGCCGCGCGGTCGATCTCGGCTGTCACGAAGGCTATCCCGGCCACCGTGTGCTCAACGCCTTGCTCGAGGAACGACTGGTAAAGGGCAAGGGCTGGATCGAGTTTTCGGTCTATCCGCTCTACTCGCCGCAATCGTTGATCGCCGAGGGGTCGGCCAATTACGGTATCGACTTGGCGTTCCCCGGCCCCGAGCGGCTGGAATATGAGACGAACACGCTTTATCCGCTGGCTGGTCTGCCGACCGCCGACGCGGGGCGATACGCCGGGCTGCAGGATGCGATGAAGGCGCTGGCGGGCGCGCGGTTCACGATTGCGCGCGAGTTGCTCGAAGGGCGGATCGACGAGGCCGAGGCGGTGCGGCTGATCCAGCGCTACCAATTGGTCTCGCCCGAGCGCGCCAAGCAGAGCGTCGCCTTCACCAAGCAGTACCGCAGCTACGTCATCAACTATGGCCTGGGCCAGGACATGGTCCGCGCAGATGTCGAACGCGCGGGCGGCTCGCCACAGGCGCGGTGGAAGCGGATGGAGCAATTGCTCAGCGAACCGACCCTGCCGAGCGATCTCAAGTCCTGACCATGCTCTGTTTTTGGGACGAGGCGCAGCGCGCCCATTCGCCGGTGGCTGAATTCTTCAACGGGAGCCTTCATCCCGCCGCCGACCGGCTCGACCGCGCCGATGCGATATTGGCCGCGATCGGTTCGACCGAAGTCGGGAGCACACACCGCGACGATGCAATCCTGCGCGTTCATGGCGCGGATTATTGCGCGTTCTTGCAGACTGCCCACGCCGACTGGCTGGCAGCGGGTCGATCGGGTGAGGCATTTCCATACACCTTTCCAATCGTGGGGCGGCGGCCGCTGGCGCTGCAGCGGATCGATGCGCGGCTAGGCCAGTATAGCTTCGACACGGCCACACCGATTGGGCCGGGCACCTGGACCGCGACCCGCGCCGCGGTCGACACCGCATTGTCGGCGCTCGATGCAATAATGGCCGGGGAGCGGACCGCCTTCGCGCTAACCCGACCGCCGGGCCATCATGCCGGGGCCGATTATTGCGGCGGTTACTCCTACCTCAACTATGCCGCGATCGCCGCCGAAGCCGCGCTTGCGGCGGGACGCAAGCGAATCGCGATCCTCGATGTCGACTATCATCACGGCAATGGCACGCAGGATATTTTCTACGCCCGGAGCGACGTCGCTTATGCCTCGATCCATGCCAATCCGGTGATGGATTATCCTTATTATTGGGGGCATGCCGACGAGACTGGAATCGGTGATGGTGATTGCGCAAATTTGAACCTGCCGCTGCCGCGCGGGACCGACTGGACCGCCTATCGCCCAGCAATAGACCAGGCAATCGAATGGATCGGGCGGTTCCAGCCGGAGCTGCTGATCGTCAGCTTCGGCGCCGACACCTACGCCGGTGACCCGATCAGCCACTTTGCGCTGGAGACCGGCGACTACTGCCCAATGGGCCGCGCTATCGCCGCACTCGGCCTGCCGACCCTGATCGTGATGGAAGGCGGCTATGCGGTTGACGCGCTGGGTGCCAATGTGGCGGCGTTTCTGGACGGGTTCTAGAGCTTCTCGGTCAGCTCGGGGATAATCTTGAACAAATCGCCGATCAGGCCGATGTCGGCGACCTGGAAGATTGGGGCGTCCTCGTCCTTGTTGATGGCGATGATCACCTTGCTGTCCTTCATCCCGGCGAGATGTTGGATCGCGCCCGAAATGCCGATCGCGATATAGACTTCGGGGGCGACAATCTTGCCGGTCTGGCCGACCTGGTAATCGTTGGGCGCATAGCCGGCATCGACCGCCGCGCGGCTCGCGCCAACCCCGGCGCCGAGCTTGTCGGCGAGCGGGTCGAGCAACGCGTGGAATTGCTCGTTCGAGCCGAACGCGCGGCCGCCCGAGACGATCACTTTGGCGCTGGTCAGCTCGGGCCGTTCGGACTTGCTCAGTTCGGCGCCGACGAAGCTCGACTTGCCCGAGGCACTGCCCGCATCGACTGCCTCGACCGTCCCGCAGCCGCCCTTTCGCAAAGCCTTTTCAAACGCGGTGCCGCGAACGGTGATGACCTTCTTGGCATCCTTCGAGCGGACTGTGGCGATGGCGTTGCCGGCGTAAATCGGGCGGGTGAAAGTGGATTCGTCCTCGACCGACATGATGTCCGAAATCTGCATCACGTCGAGCAGAGCGGCGACGCGCGGGGCGATATTCTTGCCGGTGGTGGTCGACGAGGCGAGGAAGGCGTCATGGTCGGCCATCAACGCGGCGGCGATCGGCGCGACATCCTCGGCCAGTTGGTGCTCGAGGTGCGCGGCGTCCGCGACATGGACTTTGCCCGCACCAGCGATTTTCGTGGCGGCCTCGGCGACCGGGCCGACGCCCGATCCGGCGACGAGCAAGTGAATCTCCCCCAATTGCGCGGCGGCGGCGACTGTGGCGAGGGTCGCGTCCTTGACCGACTTGCCGTCATGTTCGACGAGGACCAGCGTTTTCATTGGGCAACTCCCATCGCCTTGAGTTTTGCGACCAGTTCATCGACCGATTCAACCTTGATCCCGGCTGTCCGCTTGGCCGGCTCGATCACTTTCAAGGTTTCGAGCCGCGGTGCGACATCGACCCCATAATCGCCCGGCGCTTTGACCACCATCGGTTTTGACTTGGCCTTCATGATGTTGGGCAGGCTGGCGTAACGCGGCTCGTTCAAGCGAAGGTCGGTGGTGACGATCGCCGGTGTCGCGAGCTTCAATGTCTCGAGCCCACCATCGACTTCGCGGGTGA
>JBDSOV010000210.1:0-13273 GCA_039914575.1 Sphingomicrobium sp. | reverse complement strand
CCGATTTGCACGTCGAGCACGTCGAGCGGGACCGCGCCTTGGCCAAGCACCGTGTCGTGGAAGCGGCGGAGATCGAACTTGGCACCCAGCGCTTTTTCGGCCCGGCTGCGCAATTCGCGGATCTTGAGCTCGCCCAATTTGTAGGCCAGCGCCTGGCCTGGGTTGGAAATGTAGCGGTTTACCTCGGCGTCGATATTGGCGTCGGTCAGCGCTGTATTGTCCTTCATGAAGGCGACCGCCTGCTCCTTGGTCCAGCCCTTAGAGTGAAGCCCGGTATCGACCACCAGTCGGGTCGCGCGCCACATTTCGTAGCTTAGGCGGCCCATGTCCTTTTGCGGCGTGTCGTAAATTCCCATCTCGATCCCCAGCCGTTCGGAATAAAGCCCCCAGCCTTCGACAAAGGCGGTGTAATAGGATGTCGCCTTGCGCCACGCCGGCATATCCAGCTCTTGCTGGGTCGCGATCTGCATGTGGTGGCCGGGCACTGCCTCATGCACCGTCAGCGCTGGCAATTCCCACAGCGGCCGTTGGTCGAGCTTCGATGTGTTGACGTAATAATATCCCGCGACGCCTGATTCGGGACTTCCCGGCTGGTAATAAGCGGTGGTCGATCCGGGCGCGATTTCGGGCGGGATCTCCTTCAATCCATAGGGAAGCCGCGCCAGCTTGTTGAACAAATCAGGCATCTTGCCGTCGATCGTCTTGGCCATCAGCGCTGCGGCGGCCATCAGTTCGGCGGGGGTTTTGGCGTAATATTTCGGGTTGGTGCGCATGTCGGCGATCATCGCCTCGCGGCTGGCGAAGCCAGCTTTAGTCGCCACCTGGCCCATCTCCGCCCGGATCCGCGCGACTTCGCTGAGGCCGATCTGGTGGATCGCGTCGGGGGTCAGGTTGGTGGTGGTTTGCTGGCGCACCTGGAAAGCATAATAAGCCGCGCCACCCGGCTGCGACGAGACTGATACGTTGGTCGAGCAGCGGCCCTTCAAATCGCGATCATAGGTCGCCGCAAACGCCAAATATGAAAGATTGATCTTGCCGCCGATCAGCGCCTTGGCGCGAGCCTGCAGATCGGCCCATTGTGCCTCGCTGACATTGGCCGGGCGGGAGCCCGCGAATGGCGCATAGAATCGTGACTTGGCCGGGTCATCGGCGATTACCCCGGTGATGGTCTTTGGAAAGCCGGTCATGGTCACACACGGCTGGACGAAGCCCTCGTTCGCAGCCTTGACCGAGATCGCGCCATAATCACGCATCCGGTCGGGGACGAACGCGATTCGCGCGAGGTAATTGTCATAATCGGTGTAGCTGCGGAACGCCTGCTGCTCGCCCAACCCGGCAATCCCGCCATGATAACTACCGAGAATCGAATAATAGAGCTGGCGCTGGCCGAACTTGTTAGCCTCGATGGTGCCTTCCAGATTGTCCTTGAGGATTGCGTGATTGGCCTGTTGCGCGGGCGGCAGCGAGGCCGGCGCTATCGCCTTAAGCCGCGTCAGGAACGCCGCAGCCTCGGCCACCTGGCGATCGGCGGCAGCGAGGCTGATTTCGCCGAGCTGGCGATCGTAGGTGGTAACCCCGACCGAGGTTGCCAGCGTCGGACTATTCTTGAGCAAGGCCGCCCAATAATCGACCTGCAACTTCTGGAAATCTTCGGTCGGCCCGGCGAATGCCGGGGTCGTAAGCGCCAGGGTGGCGGCGGCGTGCAGAAAGTGGCGATGGTGGCGCATAGTGTGTCTCCCCTGTTGCCGGGGAGACTAAGCCACCATTACCGCACCGCAACCCGCCTTTCGACGAAAGGCGGGTTGCGGGTCGTCAAGCATTGACCCTGATATCGTCGGCATGGGCCGGATACGGGGCCGCGCCCGCGCGGTCGACTTGTCGCCCGCCGAGCTTGCTCGAATAGCCATGATTGACGTCGCGGTGGTGCGCTTCGTCGGCCCTCACCAGCAGCACGACATCGCGCAGCGTCGCATCGTCGGCCATCTGCCAATAATGCCGGGCAATCGCCGGGGCCGGCACGTTGGGCGAGCGGCCCTCGTCGATTTCCTTGAGGTAGAGCGTGTAGCTGATCACCGCCTCCTCCTCGAAATAGCCGACCACGCGATGCGCAGTCTTCGACGAGAACAAATAAAGGATCGAAAACAGCACCAGGAAAATCCATTGCGCGAGCAGAATCACCATTCGCTCGAACAAGGTCGGCTTGGCGATCTCGATGAACGTCATCAGATGCATCCGCTCATTCTCGGCTTCCTCGAGCAAGGTACGGATCCAGCCCTCATCGTCCTTCATCCGCCGGAGCGAACTCAAATGGGTGAACATCGCCCCAACCATGCCCGGCACCGCGGCAACGGTCTCGAGCACAATCGCTCGGTGACCGTAGCGTTTGGCGAAGAACGTATCGGCGCAGAACCGCAGCAGCTTGGTGAAGCCAAGGGCAAAGCGATCGGAGAAACCGTCGGGCTGGTGATGAATGGTCGGCTCGGCGTCGCGCTCCTCGGCCAGGCCGCGCGCATCGGGGACGAGGATCTTATTGGTCATTAACTGGCTCCTTGGGCGAAGGCGCGGCGTCGGCCGCCATCACGCTATAACGACCAGCCAGTTCGAAATGTGCCAGCCGCGCCCTGGCGCTGGTCGCGTCATTCGCTTTCTCAACCGACGCGAGCTTGCGCCGGAGCCAATAGGCTTGATCTGTCATAATCGCCTTTTCCCGTTGGCAAGCGAGAGCATGAGGGCTCCCTGTCACAGGATGCTTGCGGAAAGTGCAGGTGATGCCAATGACTTAGCATGTGGCCCGCCGAATAGCGAACCGGGCCGCCCCAAAATCGCTTCGCACCGCCCGATATGCTGCTAGCATCGGGCCATGGGCGGGGGCACATCAAACGACAAAACGATTTACGGCCATCCGCGTGGGTTGGCCTATCTCGCTTTCACCGAAATGTGGGAGCGTTTTTCTTACTACGGCATGACCGCATTGCTGACCTTGTACATGGTCAAGCAATTGCTGCTCCCCGGCCATGTCGAGAACGTCCTCGGGCTCGACGGTCTTCGCACCCTGTTTGAATTTCGCGGACCGATGTCGGACCTCGCCTTCGCCTCGCTGATCTACGGCTGGTACGGCGGGTTGGTTTATTTCACTCCGATCCTCGGCGGGTTGATCGCCGACCGCTGGCTCGGCGCCAAGCGCACCGTGGTGATCGGCGCATTGCTGATGAGCGCGGGGCATCTGGCGATGTCATTCGACGCCAGTTTTCTGATCGCGCTGACGCTGCTGATCCTCGGCTCTGGCTGCCTGAAGGGCAATATTTCGGCCCAAGTCGGCATGTTATATCCCGCGGCGGCGGCGTCGCTGCGCGATCGCGGCTTCACGATCTACTCGACCGGAATCAACATCGGCGCGATGATCGGTCCGCTGGCGACGGCGTCGGTCGCCGCCATCTACGGCTGGCACGCCGGCTTCGCGCTCGCCGCCGGGCTGATGCTGCTCGCGCTGGTCATCTACCTTGCGGGTCAGAAATATCTCTCCGAATCGTCGATCCCCCGCGACAAGGCCACAGTCCGCGTGCCGCTCACCGCCCACGAGCAACGGCGCACCTGGGCGCTGATCGCAGTGATTATCCTCAACATCCCGATCAGCATCGCCTACCCGATGATCTGGAGCCTTGGCATCATATGGGTCGACGCCCAAGTCGGGCTCGGACCTGTTCCCGCCGGTGCGTTCAATTCACTCGACAGTCTCGGCAGTCTCCTCGCCGCCGCGCCGCTCATCG
This sequence comes from Sphingomicrobium sp., assembly GCA_039914575.1. Taxonomy (GTDB): domain Bacteria; phylum Pseudomonadota; class Alphaproteobacteria; order Sphingomonadales; family Sphingomonadaceae; genus Sphingomicrobium. The sequence goes on along the minus strand of JBDSOV010000210.1, from coordinate 9,506 downwards.
CGCTTTGGTCGGCGCAGGCGCGAAGCGGGGGAGAGCCGGGCAGCCTGACCAAGATCGCGATCGGCGCACTCATCATGGGCCTGTCGATCCTGCTGATGGCGGCCGGAAGCCTGCTGCCGGGCACCGACGGCAAGGTCGCGGTATGGTGGGCGATCGCAGCCTATCTCGGCTGCGGGGTGGCCTTCATGTGGTACTGGCCGATCACCCTGTCGATCATCTCCGCGCTCGCCCCCGCTCCGGTCAAATCGACCCTGATGGGCGGGGCATTTATCGCCCTCTTCTTCGGCACGGTGGTCATGGGCTGGGTCGGCAGCTTCTACGACCAGATGACCCCCGCCGCCTTCTGGGCGCTCGATGCTGCGATTGCACTTGCAGGTGCCTTGCTAATCCTCGCCGTCCGCCGACCGCTAACACGAGCGCTAATGTCGCCTGCCTGATTTCGCTCGACTCCTCAATTCTGAGAACATAGAGTGAACATATGGCGAATCAGGAAGCGTGCCCAGCAACTCGCAGCTTGAGCTTCACATGCGAAAGCGCAAACCAAGCTTGGCCGTGGTCGGGGCGCCCGGCGCGATATTGTTATCGTTGTGGGCGGACGGGAAATAGTCATTGCCGAGCAGATTTTCGATGTTGAGCTGGGCGTCCACCTGTGGCGCGATCTTGTAGAAAGCGGCGGCATCGAGCCGCGTGTAGCCGGGCAGTTTCACCGCATTGCTGAGCGACGTATAGGAGCTCGAACGGGCAATGAAGCCCACGCCCAGGCCCAGCTTTGCCGTGACGTCGTAGCGGCTCCACAACGAAAAACTGTGCCTTGGCACCAGTGGAACCTTGCGTCCCTTGGGCGCTGCGGTGGTGGTTTCGGTGATCTCGGCGCTCTGCAGCGCGTAACCGGCGGAAATCTGCAAGCGATGGTTGATGCTGCGCTCCAGCCCGAGTTCGATCCCGCGGCTGCGCTGTGCGCCGCTCAGGACGAAGCGGGTTGAATCGAGCGGATCGGTGGCCCGGGTGTTGGTCCGCTCGAGCTGATAGATAGCGGCCGTCGCGAGCAGGCCGTCGACCGGTTCCCACTTGCCACCAATCTCAAAATTTTCGAACCGCTCGGGCTTCAACGCTTCGGTGTTGAGGTCGAGTCCGCCGAATTGGTCTCCCGACTGCGGCAGGTATGACCGGCTATAACTTCCATAGAGCGACAGGCCGGCAATCGGCTTGATGACCAGCCCAAGGCGCGGCGACCAGAGATTGTCGACCCGGCCGAAGCCTGCACCGGTGTTGCGGTTAGTGATCTCCAGATCGAAGCGGTCGAAACGCAGCCCGGCGATTAACTCGATCCAGTCGGCCAGGCGGAGCTGGTCTTGCACATAGAGTGCGCCGATCGTTGCCTTGCCGCGAACATGACTGGCCGGGGTCCGCAGCGCATTGGTATTGACCGGCCGAAAGATGATGTCGGCATCGATGGTCGGCGAACCTACCGGTACCAGCAAGGTTCCGCTGTCGCTCGGCTGGAAGAAGCCGTTCTGGCGACGCGTCTGGCTGGTCTGGCGGCCAAGCTCGATCCCGAGGACCACGGTATGATCGACCCCCCCAGTCGCAACCTTCCAGATGAGGTCGGTCTGGTTGAACAGATTCTGGCGGTATGTGGTGTCATGATAGGCTGACAATGCCACCGTGCCCGCCTCGCCTACCGCGCCATTGGGAAACACATTCTGGTAGAATTTGTCATAATCGCCGAATAGGGTTCGGTTGCGCAGGGTCAGTCTCTCGGCCACCTGATGTTCGATCGCCGCGGACAATAAATGGACGTCCGCCTTGGCGTAACTGAGATCGGGATCGCCAAAGAAGGTTCGTTCGGACCCGCGCAATGGCTCGTCGACGCCGGTTGCATCGACCAGCGACGGCACGCCGCGGTCGGTCGTGCGGCGGTCGTGAAAATATTCGTAGGACAGATCGATCCGCGTGGTTTCACCAGCGTCGATTCCGATCGTCGGGTTGATGCCATAGCGGGTCAGGTCGACATTGCGGCGAAAGCTGTGACCGTCCTCATAAAGGCCGTTGACGCGCAGGCCGACGGTCGATGACAGCGGCTGGTTGATGTCGCCGGTCGCTCGGATGCCGCCTTCGCTATCGCCCGACAACTCGAATTGACGCAGGGTTTGGAGGGTGGAGCGCTTGGTTACGCGATTGACAATCCCGCCGCCGCCGCCGCGCCCGAAGATCATCGCGTTCGGGCCCTTCAGCACCTCGACCCGCGACAGATTATAGAAATCCCGGAAATATTGGACGTCGTCGCGAATGCCGTCGACGAAGAAATCCGCTGTCGTGCTATTCCCGCGAAGCGTCATCTGGTCGCGATTGCCTTCGCCGGTTCCCGGCGTGGCGCCGGGAACGAAGTTCAGGAGATCGGCGACCGAGCGCAGCGCCTGGTCCTCAATCTGCCGCTCGGTGATGATCGTCATCGCCTGCGGGATATCCTTGACCGGGGTGTCAGTTTTGGTCCCGGCGGTCGTCCGATCGGCGCCATAATGGCCGCGCGCGCCTTCGACGATGATCACTTTGTCATCGCCGGCATCAGCCCCGGCATCTGCACCGGCGTCCGCAGTCGTGCTTGTCGCCACAGAGATTTCAGAATGTGCTGCCGTGGAGCAGACGAGCATCGTGGTCGACAAGAAGGCAAGTTTGAAACGCATGGAGAACCCCTATGAACTCAGGAGTCGGTAGCGCTATTGATAGTCATTCGCAATAGCGGATCTACTCGGCGGCTAGGAGGCGCTCCGCGCCGCCGAGGTCGACCGAAACAAGGCGACTGACCCCCTGCTCGATCATCGTTACGCCATAGAGGCGGTGCATCCGCGCCATCGTCACCGCATTGTGGGTGACGATCAAATAGCGGGTGTCGGTCTGCGCGGTCATCCGGTCGAGCAGGTCGCAGAAGCGATCGACATTGGCGTCGTCAAGCGGCGCATCGACCTCGTCGAGCACGCAGATCGGCGCCGGGTTGGTCAGGAACAGTCCGAAGATCAGCGCCACCGCGGTCAGCGCCTGCTCGCCCCCCGACAACAGGGTCAGCGCCGACAGCCGCTTGCCCGGCGGCTGGGCCATGATCTCCAGTCCCGCCTCGAGCGGGTCGTCGCTCTCGACCAGTTCGAGATGCGCCTGACCGCCGTCGAACAGGGTGGTGAAGAGGCTACGAAAATGGCCGTCGACCTTTTCGAACGCATCGAGCAGCCGCACCCGCCCTTCGCGGTTGAGACTGCCGATCGAGCCACGCAGGCGGTTGATCGCTTCCTGCAGTTCGTCGCGCTCGGCCGCCCCTTGCGCGCGGTTTGCGTCGAGCTCGGCGAGTTCGCTTTCGGCAACGAGGTTGACCGGTCCCAAGCGTTCGCGCTCAGCGGTCAAGCGCTCGAATGCCGCGCGCTCCGCCTCGGCCAGCTCAAGTTTGGTGGATTCGAAGTTAAATCGCTCGGGCAGCAGCGGTGGCGGGCATTCGAATTTCTCGCCACACTCGCGCGCCAGCTCGGCGCGGCGGGACTGCTGGGCTTCGGCGCGGGCTGCCGCCCCGGCACGTTCCTCGCGCGCCGCGGCATACCCTTCGCCCGCGTCGGCCAGCGCCCGCGCGGCGACGGCGACGGCTTGCTCGGCATCGGTTTCGGCGACGGCCGCCGCCGCGACTGTCGCCTCGCTCGACGCATTGCCCTGCTCGATCCGCTCGATCTCGACGGTCAGCCAGTCTGGCTCGCCAGTCAGTGACGTGCGCTCCTTGGCCAGCGCGGCGGCGCGGGCGGCGGTCTCGACCAGCCGCTCGCCTGCCTTGCGCCCGCGTTCACGCCACTCGCCGTCCTCGCGCTGGGCGGCGGCGTCGCGCTCGCGATCAGCGGCCAGTTCGCGCGCGCGGGTCGCGGCGGCAGCGCGGTGGTCGGCGACTTGTTCGCCCGCTGCAGCGGCCTTGGCACGGGCGGCATGGATCTCGTCGGCCAGCACCGCCGGATCGGCCAAAACGCCAAGCGCTTGTTCGCCCGCTACCAATGATATGGCGCTGGCCTCAAGCAACGGGTCGAGATCTGCCCGACGCTCGGCCAGCGCCGCGCGCTGGGCATCGAGCCGGTCGAGCGCATTGGTCGCTGCGTCCCCCGCGCGGATCGAGTCTCGCGAGCGCCGCTCGGCGGCGGTCGCGGCGGTGCGCGCAAGATCGGCCTCGCGGCGATGAAGCTCGACTGCCGCCGCCGCTGAATCGCGGGCCTCGATTGCTTGGGTGACGGCCGCCTCGACCCCCGGCAGCTGCCGGTCGAGTTCGACCAGCCGGTTGGCGCGAATCAGCCGCTCGGCGGTCGCCGCGCCGCCTCCGGTGACGACGAACCCGTCCCACCGCCGCATCACCCCGTCGCGGGTCACCAGCCGCTGCCCGACTGCGAGCGGCTGACCATCGTCTTCTGTCGCTACCCCGACCTGCGCCAGCCGCCGCGCCAGCTCGGGCGGGGCGCTGGCATAAATCGACAGCGGCTCGAGACCGACGGCGAGCGCGGGGTCGGCGGAATCGACCTTGCTGCCCTGCCACCGACGCGAGCCATCGGATCCGAGCGCGGCCTCCAGATCGTCGCCCAGGGCGGCCGCCAACGCGCGCTCATAACCGGGCTCGGCGCGGACTTCGACCGATCCCCCGCCTTGCGCCAGCGCGTCGGCCAGCGCCTTGCGCTCCGACGTGGCGGCGGCGAATGCGGCGCGGGCCGAGGCCAAAGCGCTTTCGGCCGAATCGCGCGCTTCGGCGGCCTCGGTGCGGCCAAGGTCGGCGCGCTCGATCGCTTGCTCGGCCTCGGCCAAATAGTTGGTCGCGTCGGCCAATTCGCGCTCCGCCGTCTCGCGCGCCTGCCGATGGTCGGCGCCGTCGCAGAGCGTCGCGATCTGCGCGTCGATCCGGGCGGCATCATTGGCGGCGCGGTCTGCCTGCATCCGGGCGGAGTCGAGCGCGGCCTCGGCGACCCGCCGCTCGGCGCGCATCGCCGCTTCGCGCGCGAGGAAGTCGGCCAGATCGGCTTCGGCGGCGCGCGATTGCTGTTCGGCGTGGTTCAAATCGGTCGCGAGCCGCGCTGCCTGCGATCCACCGTCGCAGAGTCGTGCTTCGATCACCGCCCGCTCGGCATGGAGGGCGGCAATGGCGCGCGCGGCATCGTCGCGCAACGCCTCCTCGCGCGCCGTCTCGCTGGCCCCCGCGACATCGAGCCGGTCGAGCTCGGCGAGGCGACGGACGACCGTGTCACGCCGCGCCCGCGCGGTCGCCAGCTCATGGGCCAGCGTGCGACCCGAATCGCGTGCATCGGACAAAGCCGCGCGCCGCTGGGCAAGCCCCGCCGCCGCGACTTCCAGCAATGCTTGCGCGTCAGTCATCGATTGCTGCAACCGGGCGACCGACGCGCCCGCCGTCTCCGCTTGGCTGGTCGCGGCCGTCGCTGCGGCCTGCGCTTCGTCCCAACGGGCGTACAGCAATTTGGCTTCGGCGGCGCGGATCCGATCAGTCAGCGAACGATAGCGTTCGGCCGCGCGCGCCTGCCGCCGGAGCGTGGAGGCGCGCATTTCCTGGTCGCTCAACAATTCATCGAGCCGGGTGATATTGGCCTCGGCCGCGCGCAATTTCTGCTCGGCATCCTTGCGCCTGGCGTGAAGCCCCGAAATGCCCGCCGCTTCCTCGAGCATCATCCGCCGCTCGACCGGCTTGGCGCCGATGACCGAGCCGATTCGCCCCTGGCTGACCAGCGCCGGACTATGCGCCCCGGTCGCAGCATCGGCGAACAGCAGCGACACGTCCTTTTGCCGCACGTCGCGCCCGTCGATTCGATAGGCTGATCCCGCGCCGCGCTCGATCCGGCGGGTGACCTCGCTCTCGCCAGCGAGATCGCCTGCTCCATCGCGCTCGATCAGCAGCGAGACTTCGGCGAAATCGCGTGCCGGGCGGGTCGCGGTGCCGGCGAAAATAACGTCTTCCATCCCGCCGCCGCGAAGCGACTTGGGGCTGGCCTCACCCATCACCCAGCGGATCGCTTCAAGCAGGTTGGACTTGCCGCAGCCGTTGGGACCGACGACCCCGGTCAGCCCGGGTTCGATCTTAAGCTCGGCCGATTCGACGAAGCTCTTGAACCCGCCGAGTTTGAGCCTCCGGATCTTCAACCGCCAACCCTCCCCGGTAGGGCCAAGTGCGCCCTCCCCGCCGGCCTGAGCAAACGCTTAGCCGCCAAGCGCTGCCTTGAGCGCGGTTTCAACCTGGCTCCACGGGGTCGATCCCGTTTTGATCTCGACCAATTTGCCGTTGAGCACGAACGACGGCGTGCCCGGAAGATCGGGATATGCGGTGGTTGCGTCGGTTTGCATCTGGACCAGCTTGGTCGGAGCTTCGGGATCGGCCAGGCAGGCGTCGAGCTTAGCCGACGGCAGGCCGCGCATGGCCGCAAATTCGGGGAAGCCGGCAAGCTTTGCAACCTCGGCCAATTGCTGGCTGGGCGGCAAGGTGCCGAGCGCCTGAATCCGCGCAGGATCGGCCGACTGGGCCTTGGCGATCCACCCAGGCTGGTCGGCGTAAAGCTGGCGGGTGAGGCCGAAGAAACCGCTTGGCCCGGCGCAGCGCGCGACGATCGAGGCCGCCATGTCATACGGATCGCGGACGTAATTGCGGAATTCGAACGAGACCTTGCCGCTCTTCACATATTGTTCGGTCAGCGGCTTCATCGCGGCTTCGTCGAAGTCGCGGCAATGCGGGCAGGTCATCGAACCGAATTCGACCAGTTTCACCGCGGCATTGGGATTGCCCATGACGAACCCGCCCTCGGGCGTCATGGCGACGATCGTTGTCCAGTCGCCGCCGTTGGGGGCGGGGACCGCCTCGACCGGGCCGCCGGACGCGGTCGTCGCGCCATTACCGTTCTTTTCAGCATTGCAGGCGGTGACGGCAAAGGCGGCAGCGGCAACGCCGCACAGGATGAATTTGTGGATCACGTCTCTTTGCTCCGGATGATTGGAATTGGAATATTGTTACCTGTGTCAAAGGCGGGCGCCCCGTTCGACCCCGCGATATGCCCGGCGAGCGATTCGAGGCAAGCCCGAAGCTCCGGATCGGCGATCGCACGAAGCCCTTCGCCGAGCTCGGCCGAGATCGGGCCCTTGGCCGGGGCAACACGACGCGGGGCGGCGGTCGGCATGCGGCCTTGGCGGAATGCAATCTGGACGATCGCCTGATAGCCGAAAAAGCGGTTGACCCGCTCGATGATCATTGGGCCGAGGTGCTGGACCAAAGGAGCATGCGCGCCCTCGACCAGCAAGGTGAGCGTCCCGCCCGACTTCTTGCCGGTCGGGAAGCGGATCGATTCGGGGCTAGACACCTTGGCATAGCGCTCGCCGACAATTTCCTTCCAGCGGCTGACCACCGCGCTCTGGACAAAGCCGAAACGCTTGAACGCCGGGCCGCCGATATCGCCGATGATGTCGCCCGTCGCGCGCGCACGATTGCGGCGTGGGGCGTCGTCCTTCGGTTTGGGCGGTTTCGACATCGCCCCGGTCATGCCATAGCATCGCCATGCCCGCCAGTGCCCCCTCCAGACAAGTCGCCTCCCGACTGCTCGACCACTATCGCGTCCATGCGCGGGTGCTGCCGTGGCGGGCGCCACCGGGGAGCGCGCAGCCCGACCCGTATCTTGTGTGGCTGAGCGAAGTGATGTTGCAGCAGACTACGGTGGCGACGGTGGTGCCGCGGTTCCTGCGGTTCGTCGAACGGTGGCCGAATGTCGAGGCATTGGCCGTCGCGTCCGACGCCGAAATACTCGGCGAGTGGGCCGGGCTTGGTTATTATGCGCGGGCCCGAAACCTCATCTTTTGTGCCCGCCAAGTCGCGGCGATGGGCGGTTTTCCCGATACCGAGGTGGAGCTTCGCGCGCTTCCCGGGATCGGTGATTATACTGCAGCGGCGATCGCTGCGATCGCGTTCGGGCGCGATTCAGTGGCGATCGACACCAATGTCGAGCGAGTCGTCGCGCGGCTCGAGGCGACCTCAGACAAGGCGACAATTCGGGCGGCCGCAGCGGCGCTGGTGCCGTCGGGACAGGCGGGCGATTTCGCGCAGGCGATGATGGACCTGGGCGCGACCCTCTGCCGCCCGCGTGCCCCCGACTGCGCGGCTTGCCCGATTAGCATCGACTGCCGCGCGCTGGCGCTTGGCACGCCCGAGGGATTTCCGGCCAAAGTGGCACGCAACGCGCGGCCGGTGCGATTCGGGACGGCGTGGTGGGTCGAGCGCAAGGACGCGCTCTGGCTGGTGCGGCGGCCGGCCAAGGGGCTGCTCGGCGGGATGGCGGCGCTGCCCGGGCCGGTGTGGGGTGACGTGCCGGTGACGGAGCAGGTGCTGGCCGAGGTGCGGCATGGCTTTACCCATTTCGAGTTGCGGCTGGCGGTGATTGCGGTTGGAGCAGCAGACGGCGAAGGCTGGTGGCAGCCGATCGAGCGGCTCGCCGAGGCGGGATTGCCGACCTTGTATCGTCGTGCAGTCGAGGCGGTGCTCGACCAGAGGAGGCAACTTGCCGCCTCCTGAACCTTTCTTCGCCGGCCCCGGGATCAACCGCGCCGACGCGCTTCGCAATCGGCCCGAAGCGGTCGCCGATTTGCGCGGGCGGCCCGATGCACGGGGGCTGGTGTGGGACGGCGGGGTGCCGGCGCTCACACCGGAGGGGGCTTTGGTGTGGGGCGCGGTGCACGGGGATGAGCCATTGTTCCTCGGTCTCGACGAGGGTGCGCCGCGATTCGCCGCGCTCCCCACCGTCGCCGCCGATCCCGAAGCGCGGGCGATCCTTGGCCAGCTCGCACCGAGCGACGCGCCACTGTTTGCCGCCGCGTTGAGCCTGTCGAGCTGGCACTTGTGCCATGGCTTTTGCGCATTGTGCGGGGCGGCTAGCGCGATATTTCGCGGCGGGTGGGCGCGGCGGTGCCCTGCCTGCAATACCGAACATTATCCGCGGGTCGATCCGGTGGTGATCATGCTCGCGACGTTCGAAGATCGCCTGTTGCTCGGTCGTCAGCCGAAATATCCGCCTGGCCGCTATTCGGCGCTGGCCGGGTTCGTCGAGCCGGGCGAGACGATCGAGGCAGCGGTGGCGCGCGAGCTAGGCGAAGAATCGGGGATCACGGTGACCGACGTGCGCTACCTCGCAAGCCAGCCGTGGCCGTTCCCCAGTTCGCTGATGATTGGCTGCATCGCGCGCGCGACCGGCGGCGCGCTGACCATCGACCATGACGAGCTGGACGATGCGCGCTGGTTCACCCGCGACGAGGTGATCGCCGCGTTGGCAGGCGACCCCGACGCGGCCTTTCTGCCACCACCGCAATTCGCCATCGCGCGGACATTGCTCGATCATTGGATCGGCGATGCTTGAAGTCAGATCGGCAGCGCCCTAAAGGCATCGCCAATTCCACGCATAAACGGCAGCGCCGCAGGGGTTTCATGGACGACAGCAAAAATACGATCGCCGGCTGGATCCTGT
>JBDSOV010000119.1:0-3271 GCA_039914575.1 Sphingomicrobium sp. | reverse complement strand
CCGGCTGCGGCGCTCGAGGCACCGCGGTCAATCTCGGTTTGCATCGCCATGCGGTAGCTGTCGGGGCTATACTCGCCGTTCATCGTCATCCGCTGGACCCCGCCACCGGCAGTGCAGCGCATCTTCGCATCGATCTTGCCGCCGCCCATCTTGAATTGATCGTAACGGCAATTCTTGTTGCCCGAGAAGAAGTCGGCATTGGGCTTGCGGGCGTCGGCTTCGGTCATGCAGCTCTCGGTGCCCGGCTTGGAATCGCCCATCTGTTTCATCTTGTCGGCGATCCCTGCGGGCATTCCCGGCGCGCTCAATTCTTCGATGCTCGCCTTGGTCAGCCATTTGCCAGGAAGAAGGAAATCCTTGTCCTGCCGCGCGGCCTCGACCTTGGTCGCGACCTCCTCGATCGAGGCATTGGTGGCGGTGATGTTCGGCCCCGAGTCGCATGCGGCGAGCAGCAGTAAGGGCAGCAGGATGATGGCTTTGGTCATGGCGTCCCCCCGGTTCGATCGGGGACGATTGCGCCGCCCCGACGAGCGCACCATATGCCGATCCCATGGCAATTCAAATCCGCACCTCTTTGGCCGAGCCTGACACCGGGCAGAACTTCGTCCCCCACCGCCCGGCGCGGCCCGACAAGAGCGAGGGAGGGCGGCGGTTCGTGCTCAAGTCGGACTATGAACCGGCCGGCGACCAGCCGTCGGCGATTGCGGAACTGGTCGAGGGCATTTCCGAAAATGGCGAGGTCAACCAGGTGCTGCTCGGGGTCACCGGGTCGGGCAAGACCTTCACCATGGCCAAGGTGATCGAGGCAACCCAGCGCCCGGCGCTGATCCTCGCGCCGAACAAGATCCTCGCGGCGCAATTGTACGGCGAGTTCCGGCGGCTGTTCCCCGACAATGCGGTCGAGTTTTTCGTGTCTTACTATGATTATTACCAGCCCGAGGCCTACGTCCCGCGCTCGGACACCTACATCGAGAAAGAAAGCTCGGTGAACGAGGGGATCGACCGGATGCGGCACAGCGCCACGCGGTCGCTGCTCGAGCGCGACGACGTGATCATCGTCGCCTCGGTGTCGTGCCTCTACGGCATCGGCTCGGTCGAGACTTATTCGGCGATGATCTTCGATTTGAAGAAGGGCCAGGGCGCCGACCAGCGCGAGATCATCCGCAAGCTGGTCGCGCTGCAATATAAGCGCAACGACGCGGGCTTCGGGCGCGGCAATTTCCGCGTCAAGGGCGACAATCTGGAGATCTTCCCGTCGCATTATGAGGATCGCGCGTGGCGCATCAGTTTCTTCGGCGACGAGGTCGAGGAGATTGTCGAATTCGATCCGCTGACAGGGAAGAAAAGTGCCAGCCTGGACACCGTCCGGGTGTTTGCCAATTCGCATTATGTAACCCCGGGCCCGACCTTGAAGCAGGCGACCGAGGCGATCCGCCACGAGCTGGCCGAGCGGTTGAAGGAGCTGGAGGCAGAGGGGAAATTGCTTGAGCTACAGCGGCTCGAACAGCGCACCAATTTCGACCTCGAGATGATCGCCGCGACCGGCAGCTGCGCCGGGATCGAGAATTATTCGCGCTTCCTCACCGGCCGACTGCCCGGCGAGCCGCCGCCGACCCTGTTCGAATATCTGCCCGACAATGCTCTATTGTTCGTTGACGAGAGCCACCAGACGGTGCCGCAGATCGGGGCGATGGCCAAGGGCGATCACCGGCGCAAGATCACGCTCGCCGAATATGGCTTCCGCCTGCCAAGCTGCATCGACAACCGGCCGCTCCGGTTCAACGAATGGGATGCGATGCGCCCGCAGACGACGTTCGTCTCGGCGACCCCGGGGCCGTGGGAGATGGAGGCGACCGGAGGCGTGTTCTCCGAGCAGGTGATCCGCCCCACCGGGCTGATCGACCCGCCGGTCGAGATCAAGCCGGTCGAGGACCAGGTCGACGATCTGGTCAACGAAGCGAAGAAGGTCGCGGCGCAGGGCTATCGCACGCTGGTGACGACGCTAACCAAGCGGATGGCCGAGGATCTGACCGAATATCTGCACGAGGCGGGACTCAAGGTGCGTTACATGCACAGCGACGTCGAAACGCTGGAGCGGATCGAGCTGATCCGCGACTTGCGGCTTGGCGTGTATGATGTGCTGGTCGGGATCAATTTGCTGCGCGAAGGGCTCGATATTCCGGAATGCGGGCTGGTCGCGATCCTCGATGCCGACAAGGAGGGCTTCCTGCGCTCCGAAACGTCGCTGATCCAGACCATCGGCCGCGCCGCGCGCAACATCGACGGGCGGGTGATCCTCTACGCCGACCGCGTGACCGGAAGCATGGAGCGGGCGATCGGCGAGACCGACCGGCGGCGCGAGAAACAGGTCGAATATAACAAGGCGCATGGCATTACGCCGGAGAGCATCAAGAGCCACATCAACGACATCATGAGCGACGTGACGATGCGCGACGGCGTACTGGTCGAGACCGGCGACGACGAACGGCCGCACTTGGTCGGCCATAATCTGCGCGCCTATATCGGCGACCTCGAAGCGCGGATGCGCAAGGCCGCGGGCGATCTCGAGTTCGAGGAAGCGGGCCGCCTGCGCGACGAAATCCGCCGGCTCGAGGAGGATGACCTCGGCATCCCGCATCCGCAGCGCGTCGCGCCGCGGCCAAGCGGCAAGGCGACCCAGGGCAAGCCGGGGACTCGGCGCACCGGCTTCGGCAAGACGCAGCGCAAGTGGGGCGGGAAGCGGTAGGCAGGCGAAAGTTTTCCGTTTGAGTCGCACGGTGATAGTCATGTCCATAAGCGATTGCGCCGCGCTGGCCTCGACGGCGTTGAACGGGGAAGCGGAATGGTACGATTGATTAAGTTGGCCGGAGTGGCGTTGATCGCCTCCACTTTGATCGCCGCGGCGCCACAGACGACGCTCAAGCTGCCCGATTCTGAAATCGCCGTGGCGATGGCGGTGCCGGTGTTGCCGGCGCGGATCGTCGGCGATTGCCCGGGCCCCGATGCGTGCGAATTCGGGACCAAGTGGCGCGTCTGCCAAGCGGTCCCGCTGTACCGCGAGGCGCGCGACGGGTCGCCGCTGCTGCGGATGCTCAAGACCGACGAGATTTTCATCGCCAAGCGCGCGGAGATCGAACTGATCGCGCCCGGCGAAGTCGAAATGCTGGTGGCAAGCACGCCCGAACAAACCGGCGGCCTGGCCCTGGCCAAGGGAATGAAACTGGCGGTCTATGGCCCGACGCCCGGTCCCCGTGCGCTCTATTTCGATCCG
>JBDSOV010000115.1:0-4787 GCA_039914575.1 Sphingomicrobium sp. | reverse complement strand
GGTTTTAACGGGCACGGCGTGGCGGCGATCTATCGCTTCGAGATGGCGCGATCGACCCGCACCTTGTGGCAGAGCCTGGTCACTCCGGTGATCACCACCGCGCTCTATTTCGTGGTGTTCGGCGCGGCAATCGGCGGGCGCATGGCGGATATGGACGGGATCAGCTTCGGCGCGTTCATCGTCCCCGGGCTGACCTTGCTCAGCGTGTTCATGCAGTCGATCTTCAACGCCAGTTTCGGAATCTATTTCCCCAAATTCACCGGCACAATCTACGAATTGCTCTCGGCCCCGATCTCCAGCCTGGAGGTCGTGCTGGCCTATGTCGGCGCGGCAGTGACCAAGTCGATGGTGCTGGCGCTAGTAACGCTGGCCACCGCGACGATCTTCGTCGACGTGCGGGTCGAGCATCCCGCGATGATGCTATTGTTTTTGCTGCTGATCACTATCGCGTTCAGCCTGTTGGGCTTCGTAATCGGCATTTGGGCGCAAAATTTCGAGCAATTGCAGATCATCCCGATGATGATCGTCACGCCGCTGACGTTTTTGGGCGGGGCGTTTTATTCGGTCAACGCGCTGGGTGAGCCGTGGCGGACGGTAACCTTGTTCAACCCGGTGGTCTATCTGGTCAGCGGCTTCCGCTGGACCTTCTTCGGGGTCGCCGACGTGCCGGTCTGGGCAAGCATGGCGGTGTTGGTGGGGATTATCGCTGTGTGTCTCGCGGGCATCGCCTGGGTGTTCAAGACCGGGTATCGGTTGAAGCAGTAGGGCGTGGTGCGGGCGGAGCCGGTGCCGGTGGTAATGTCCGTTACGGGTGGAAAGCGGGCATTGGGGGATGCAGGCACAAACGGCTGCTGATGGCCAAGTGCCGATTGTCCGCTGGACACTGCAGGTCAAGCGATAGCGGACGATCATAACGGGTCATTCACGCCCGCGCGCAAGAGGCAGCGGGGCGCTGAGTGTTCGTTTTAGCCGCTTACTTCCAGCACCATGTTGGTCGGCGTTTCTGCCGCGCGGCGGATGTTGGTGAAGCCTGCCTCCCGGCAGACTTCGGCCAGCCGTTTCTCGCCCGCCTGGGCGCCAAGGCCAAGCCCGACTTCCTGCGACAGCGAGTTGGGCGTGCAGATGGTGCACGACGCGGCGTAGAAGATCTGCCCGAGCGGGTTCATGTTTTCGGCCATCGAATCGCCCGCCATTGGCTCGACCAGCATGAACGTGCCACCGGGCGCGAGTGTGTCGCGGATGTGGCGCGCGGCGCCGACCGGATCGCCCATGTCGTGCAGCGCATCGAAAATGCACGCAAAATCATAGTCCTCTCCGGCAAAATCCTGAGCCCTGGCCACTTGGAACTCGACGTTGGTGACGCCTGCGGCGGCGGCTTTGGTCTTCGCTTCCTCGATCGACGGGGCGTGCAGATCAATGCCGTGAACCGTCGAGTTCGGATAGGCCTGAGCCATCAGCACGGTTGAGGAGCCGTGGCCGCAGCCGATGTCGACGACCTTTCCACCGGCCTTGAGCTTGGCCTCGACGCCCGCAAGCGCCGGAATCCAGTTGTCGATCAGATTAGCCTGGTAACCGGGTCGGAAAAACCGGTCAGTGCCACAGAACAGGCATTGGGGATGATCGCCCCACGGACGCCCTTGGCCGGTCTTGAAGGTTGCGGTTGCTTTTTCATGCCCGGCAAACTGCGAGACGATCAGCTGGAAGAAACCCTGCATGCAGGCCGGCTGACCCTCCCGCGCAAAGACCAGCGCCTGTTCGGGGGAGATCGAGAAAGTCCCGTCCTCGGGGTGATGTTGAGCGTAGCCCGCCGCGCAAACCGAGCCGAGCCATTCGTGGAGGTACTTCGGGTTGAGGCCGACCTTTGCGGCAAGCTCGTCGACCGTCAACCGACCGGCACCATCGAGCGCGCTGAACACGCCGGCCTGATCGCCTAGATAGGCCATGAACAGGCCCATCGCACCGGCGACATCGCCAATCACCTTGCCGATCAGGTCGTTGAGCACAGTTTCGTCAAATGAATCGGTCATGGGGGAAAACCTCCGCTTGGACATAATCGACTATATTAACCCAGCATATTTCGCGAATCCTCGCGACGCAATTACCGGCCGAGACGGGATCATTTCCGGACTTCCGTCCGACGCCGTTGTGACCGACAGGAAGAGCTGTTTCCGTTGGAAACGCCCGGTGCCGAGCAATGGCTTGACAGTATGTGCGCCGCCAACGATTTTGCGCGGCCTCCACTGGTCCAGAGGTGGTAGCGGCCTGGCTAAGGAAGATGTGATGAAAAAACCTGTCCCTGCGCCGATCGTCCTGGTGGTTGAGGACGAGATGATATTGCGGATGCGCGCGGTGGATATCGTCCAGGACGCCGGCTTCGTGCCGATCGAGGCGGTGAGTGCCGACGAGGCCCTGAAAATCCTTGAATCGCGCGATGACATTTCCCTGCTGTTCACCGACATTCAAATGCCGGGAAGCATGGACGGGCTGAAGCTGGCCCACGCGACGCACACACGCTGGCCGCATATCAAGATCATCCTGGTGTCCGGGCAAATTAATGTGACCGATGCGGACAAGCCGAATAATAGTCGATTCTTCCCGAAGCCGCTCGAAATCCTGAAGATGGTTCTGGAACTTCAGGATATGGTGGGAAAGGGTCCGAAGAAAGTGACGCCATCCCTGGCTGCCGCGAACGATGCGCTAAACAAGGAGAATGCAGAGCTTCGCAACCTGCTCCAGCAGGCTGGAATCGACGCCAAGGCCCTGCTTGTGAAGACGGTCAGCGACACCGAGAAGCAGCAACTGATCATCGACGAGAATCAGCCATTCCAGGATGCCCTGACGACCGAAAACGACAGTCTCAAACTGGCGTTGGAGCAAGCGGGTATCGACGCTACCGCATTGCTCGTCCAGGCGGGAATCGATGCTGAGGAACGGGATGCCGAAGAAAAGTTACAGCACCTGATCCACGCCGAACTGCACCACCGGATCAAGAATATGCTCGCCACCGTGGGGGCGATAACCAATCAGAGCCTGCGCACCGCAACCAGCATGGCGCATGCCGGCGCAGCGATCGACGGACGGTTCCTGGCCTTGGCGCGGGCCCACGATCTCCTGACCCGGGTGAGTTGGGAGAATGCCACGATCGATAGCACCATCCGCAATGCGGTCGAGCCGTTCGACCAGGGTGGTGGCCGGTTCCTCATTTCGGGCGAGGATATCCGCGTGACGTCGAGCTCGGTGATCGCCTTTGCGATGACGCTCAACGAATTGTGCACCAACACCACCAAGTTCGGCGCCCTGTCGCTTCCCACGGGCCATGTTGGTATTTCATGGCGCGTCGAGGGCGAGCGGCTGCTCTTTGAGTGGGTCGAATCAGGCGGCCCTGTGGTGAGCGAGCCGACGCGCAAGAGCTTCGGGACGCGGATGATCACGTCGCTTGGACAGCAGTTGAGGGGCGAGGTCGCGCTCAATTACCAACCGAGCGGATTTGTCTACACACTCGACCTGCCGCTCGAGGCGCTGACGACCAAGCCCAAGAGCGGCGCATCACAAGCGAGCGTCTAACCAAGGTCGCTCCGAGACGAATAGCCTGGGCCCCTGCCCTCGCCGGGGAAACAGTTACGCGTCCGCACTCGCCTTCTGCTGCTGGTCGGCGCGGTCGAGGCCCTTGCCGTCAAGGTTCTTGGCGACGAAGTCCCAGTTGACGATATTATCGAGCACCGACTTGATGAATTCGGGGCGATCGCTCTGATAGTCGATGTAGTACGCATGTTCCCACACATCGAGGGTCAGCAGCGGCACGAGGTCGTGGACCGCGGGGGTGTCGGCGTCGTGGAGTGACGTCACTTTCAATGTCTTATTGTCGAGCACCAGCCAGCCCCAGCCGCTGCCAAAATGCCCGGCGGATTCGGTGGCGAGTTTCTCGAGCATCGCCTCAGCCGAGCCGAAATCGCGCTCGACCATGGTTTTGAGTTCGCCCTTGAGCTCGGTCGAGCCGGCGGGGGCGAGGCAGTGCCAGAAGAAATTGTGGTTCCAGATCTGCGCGGCATTGTTGAACAGTTTCTTGTCGCCTTTGTCCTTGGCCTTCTTGATCACCTCGACCAGCGCGGCATCGCCAATATCCTTTTCGGCCAGCATCTTGTTGGTCTTATCGACATAGGCGCGGTGATGCTTGCCGTGGTGGAGATCGAGCGTTTCGGCGGACATGTGCGGCGCCAGTGCGCTGCGGTCGAAGGGGAGGTCGGGGAGCGTGAAGGGCATGGTTTCCTCGCGTCGGGCTGGAGGGATGATCCCGGTATCAACCGATGAACCGCCCGCTGGCTCCATCGACCCGGCGCTTGTGCTTGCCGGTTGGGCGCAGCAGGCCTAATCTTGGGTGCAACACCGGCGGCAGGGGCCGCCGATCAAGGGGCGCAAAATGGGCAAACTTCTCGAAAGTCTTCACATCACCTTGTTCATCGGTCTGATCCTCGCGATCGGCCTGATGATGGGCTTCCACGCCGACAATCTGCCGCCGGTGATCATCGTCACCTGGCTGCACGTGTGGTTCGGGATATTGTGGATCGGCCTGCTATACTATTTCAACTTCGTGCAGATCCCGACAATGCCGTCGATCCCGGCCGAACTGAAGCCGGCGATCGGCAAGCATATCGCGCCCAAGGCCTTGTTCTTCTTCCGCTGGGCGGCGCTGGGAACCGTGATCACCGGGCTGCTGGTCGCGTATCTCTCCGGCTATGAGCGCGAGGCGCTGATGTTCCAGCCGGGCTTTCAGCTAATCGGCGCGGGGA
>JBDSOV010000110.1:0-4065 GCA_039914575.1 Sphingomicrobium sp. | reverse complement strand
TCCTGCGCGACAGCGAAACCGAATTGATGTTCCGCGATATGTCGCGGCCGTTGATCCAGGCCGCCGGGCTCGACCCCGCCAACGTCAAGATCGTGCTGATCAACGATGATGAGATCAACGCCTTCGTTGCCGGTGGGCAAATCGTCTATATTCACAGCGGGCTGCTGGTCCGCGCCGACAATTCCAACCAGCTGCAGGGCGTGATCGCCCACGAATTGGGCCATGTCGCGGGCGGGCACATCATCCGCATCGGCGAAGGCGCCAAAGCGGCGACCGGGATCACCTTGCTGTCGCTGGTGCTTGGCGCGGCGGCGATCGCGGCCGGCGCGCCCGACGCCGGCATGGGGATCATCATGGCCGGCCAGCGCGCCGCAATGGGCAATTTCTTCGCCTTCACCCGCGCCCAGGAAAGCTCGTCCGATCTGGCCGGCGCCTCCTATCTGTCGAAGGCGGGATATAGCGGCAAGGGCAGCCTGGATTTCTTCAAGAAGTTGCAAAATCAGGAATATCGCCTCGCGATCTACGCCAAGGACAGTTACGACCGCACCCATCCGCTATCGAGCGAGCGGATCGAGGCGCTGACCCAGGTCTACAAGAAAGATCCGGCGTGGGATAAGCCGACCGATCCGAAGATCGAAGCGCGGTTCCAGCGGGTCAAGGCCAAGCTGATCGGCTACGTCAATTCGAAGAATGCGGTGACCATCTATCCCGAGAGCGACCAGAGCATTCCGGCGCATTATGCCCGGGCTTATGCCTATCACCTCGGCGCTTATCCCGACAAAGCCTTGTCCGAGGCCGACTTCTTGCTCGCCAAGTCGCCCCAAGACCCCTTCTTCCTTGAGCTGAAGGGCCAGATATTACTCGAATCGGGCCGCCCGAAAGAGGCCATCCCGGTGCTCCGCCAGTCGGTCGCTCTGGCCCAGGACCAGCCGATGATCGCGGTGATGCTCGGCCATGCCCTGATCGCCACCGAGGATGACAAATATTTCGCCGAGGCCAAGCAGGTGCTCAAGGCCGCGGTCAATCGCGACAATGACAATCCGTTTGCGTGGATGCAGCTGGGCATTGTCTATGACCGCGAAGGCGACCGGGCGCGCGCTGCGCTGGCCACCGCCGAGCGCAACAATCTGGAGGGCAAGGCCAAGCTGGCGCTGGTCAGCGCCAGAATGGCGATGGCTGGCATCCCCAAGGGCACACCCGACTTCATTCGCGCGCAGGACATCGCGATGGTGTCGTGCGCCGAACTGAAAAAAGACAAGAAAGAAAAAAGGATCAATTGCGAACTATGAGTGACTCCCAGCGCCTCCCGTGGATAATTGCAATCGGGGGCGGGCTGATCGGGTCGCTGATAACCGCAGGGCTGCTATTGCTCGCCGCGCCGCAACTGATCGGGCCCAAGCTGGTGCGCGATGCCTTGATCAAACAGCCGCAGATCCTGGTCGAGGCATCGGACGCGCTTCGCGATGGGCAATATGCGCCAATGCTCAGCGCCAATCGCGCCGCGCTGGAGACGCCGTTCGGGTCGTCGTGGAAGGGATCGGCCAAGCCCGACGTGGTGATGACCTATTTCTACGACTACGCCTGCGGATATTGCCGCAAATCGAACCCCGATATCGAGCGGCTGGTGGCCGAGGATAAAGGCCTGCGCGTGGTCTATCGCGAGCTGCCGATCCTTGGGCCCGACAGTGTCGCCGCGTCGCGGGTGGCGCTCGCTGCATCGAAGACGGGGCGTTTCGCGCAGTTTCATGACGCGTTATATGCGGCGGGGCGACCGACCACCGAGACGATCGCTATCGTCGCCACTCGCCTGGGGGTCGCCCCCGAGCAAGCGCGCGACCCGGCGATCGAAGCCGAAATCCAGAAGAATATGACGCTGGCCGGCCAATTGGGCGCGACCGGCACGCCATTGTTCGTGATCGGCGACAAGGTGATCAACTCGGCGGTCGGCTATGAATTGCTCAAGGACGCCGTCGCGGCGGCACGGGCGAAGGGCTGATCAGGCCGCTACGTCGATATCGGCGGGCGGGAGGCCATCGAAAAAGAATTGATACGCCGCTTCATAGCCAGCCTCGATGTGCCGAACGAAACGCGCGCTGTCGAACAACGGCTGGGTAAGGCGATTTTCGTCAAGCCTCTGACGAACAAGCGTCAGCCGCGACGGGTCGAGCGCGAGGTCGCGCGCCAGCGCATAATATTCTGCCTCGCTGGTGGTGATTAGTTCATCGAGGGCGACCGCGTGGAGCAGGCTTGCCGCGACCCGCGCAGCAAACCCCCGACCGGCCTTCGTGACCAGCGGAAGTCCCGCCCACAAGGCGTCGCTCGCCGTGGTGTGGGCATTATAGTTGAACGTGTCGAGGAACAGGTCGGCCAGGCGATGGCGCGCCAAGTGATCCGCCAGCGGGACTGGCGAAGCGAACACCAGCCGCGCCGGATCGACGCCGTGTCGTGTTGCCGCCTCGCGGAGGTTTGTGCGGCTGGTTTCGGAACCGGCGAGCAGCCAAAGGACGCTTCCCTCGACACCAGCCAGCAGCCGCATCCAGATTGCAAACTCCGGCGGCTTGATCTTGTTGATGTTGTTGAAGCAGCAAAACACAAAGCCGTGATCGGGCAGCCCGGCTTCACGCCGCGTGAAGGTGGTGCTGGAGATTGCCCGCTGGTCGTCATTTACCTGGTAGCTGTGGGGCAGGCGGATCAGCCGTTCGCTGTACGCGCCGCGCTCGGCATCGGGAATGACGATCGGGTCGGCAATCAAATAATCGATGAACGATGCCCCGCTGGTCCCCGGGAAGCCGAGAAACGAGATTTGCAGCGGCGCCGCGCGATGGGCGAAAATGCCGGGCCGGCTGCCTTCGGTATAGCCCATCATGTCGATCGCCAGGTCGATGCCGTCGGCGCGTGCCATAGCCGCAATCGCCGGATCGTCGAGCGGATCGACATCTACGAACCGGTCGAACGTGCGCTCCACCCGCCGTCGCGTACCATTGTCGCTTGGCGGTCCAAGCGCATAGCCGGCGACGCTGAACCGTTCGCGATCGTGCAGCGCGAACATCCGTCCGGCGAGATGCATTGTCGCGTGGTTTCTAAAATCGGCCGAAAAATAACCGATCCGAAGGCGCGGTGGCCGCGACCTGGGCCGCGCCGGAACCGGTGCCTGTGGAAAACCCAGCGCCGCTATACAGCGCTCCGACCGCTGCCGGTGACGCGGCGGATGATCTTCAAACGGAAGCAAGGCAAACGGCGGCAAGGCGGGCCCTTCGATACCCATGGTGGCGATTTCCGGCGAATCTTCTTCGAGCGCGACCCAATCGCATTGCCTGGCGTACAGGAACGGGCGTTGGGCACGGGCCAGCGCATGATCGGGATTGATCGCCAGCGCCTGGTTTAGCGCAGTGAGCGCCTCCTGAGGCCGCCGCAGCGCGGCCAGCGTGATGCCAAGGTTGTAACGAACCTGGGCCGAGGTCGGGTCAAGCTCGGCCGCGCGCTCGAGCGCCGGGAGCGCTTGGGCGTAGCGATTGAGCAGGATCAGCGCCACGGCGTGACGCAAATGGGCATCGGGATCCACGGGATCGAGCGCGCAAGCCCGGGCGAACAAATCCGCCGCCTGCGCGATCCGGCCGTCGGTCCGGCGCTCGACGCCGAGCGCTTTAAGGGCGGCCACGAGGAGAGGCTTTAGCTCGCGATCGGCGGGGTCGGCCAGCATTGCGCGCTCGAACGTGTCGACGGCTTCCTCCGGCTTCCCGAGATCAAGCAGCGCAACGCCTAGATAATGAAGCGCCGTCGCCGATCCCGGATCCAGCCTGGTGGCCTCTCGGAAGCAATCAGCCGCCTTGTCGACCCACCCGTTGCGAGCGTTCAACAGGCCCATGCCAATCTGGGCGGCGCCGGCACCGGTCCCGGTCATTCCGGACCCTTATCTCCCCGCCCCTTGAAGCCTTGGGCGATGACATACCATTCCGATGAATCCTTACGGCTGGCAAGGGGTTTGGCGTGCTTGACCGTCTTGAAGTGGCGCTTCAATTCGGCGACCAGTCCATGATCGGCGCCGCCGGCGAGGACCTTGGCGAC
>JBDSOV010000068.1:0-3633 GCA_039914575.1 Sphingomicrobium sp. | reverse complement strand
GAAGTGGTCGAAGGGCAGGGGGCGGGCAATCTTGGCTCCTCCTCGATCGCGATCATGGGATCGCCGCTGCGCGAGGCGCGCGAGAGTTTCGAGCGTGAATATCTCAAGGTCCAGATCCGCCGTTTTTCGGGTAACATCTCGCGCACCGCGTCATTCATCGGCATGGAACGCTCGGCCTTGCACCGCAAATTGAAGGCGCTCGGTCTCGCCGACCGCCGCGACATCGAAGAATAGGGACAACATGGCCGAACGAGCGATGAGCCTGCAGGACCAGTTCCTCAATGCGGTGCGCAAGGACAAGACACCGGTCACCATCTTCCTGATGAAGGGCGTCAAACTACAGGGCGTGATCACCTGGTTCGACGCCTTCTCGATGCTTCTTCGCCGCGATGGCACCGCGCAATTGCTCTACAAACATGCGGTGTCGACAATCGTCCCGGTGGATTCACCGAGCGGCCTTGCTGCGCCTGCCGCGCTCGACCCGCGCAAGTCTTCGCTCCAGGACATCTTTTTGAGTGCAGCGCATGGCCAGCATGAGCCGATGACGTTGTTCCTCGTCAACGGCGTGATGCTGCAAGGCATGGTCGGCAGCTATGATCAATTCTCGATTCTGCTCGAGCGGTCGGGGCAGGTGCAACTGGTTTACAAGCATGCGGTCTCGACGCTCCAGCCGGCCGGCACGCTCGACCTCCAGTCGCACAACGGCGAGAGCGAAGAGTCGGCAGGAGACGACAACTGAGCGTCTTCAGCCGCGACGATGACGACGGGATCAGCCGCGGCGAGCGCGCGATGCTCGTCCTGCCTGACATTGCCGGGTCCAAATCGATGCGTTCGAACGAGGCGCGGCTGGACGAGGCTGCGGGGCTGGCGGCGGCAATCGGGATCGAGGTGGTCGATCGCCGCGCGGTGCGGGTCCGGGTACCGCGCCCGGCGAGCCTGTTCGGCAAGGGGCAGGCCGAGGAAATTGCCCAAGCGGTAACCGGCGCCAACGCTAAATTGCTGATCGTCGATGCCGCGCTAACCCCGGTTCAGCAGAAGAATCTGGAGGAGATGACCAAGGCCAAGGTGATTGACCGCACCGGGCTGATCCTAGAAATATTCGGCGAGCGGGCGGCGACCGCCGAGGGGCGGCTGCAGGTCGAGCTGGCGCATCTCGATTACCAGGGCGGACGACTGGTGCGCAGCTGGACCCATCTCGAACGCCAGCGCGGCGGCTTCGGCTTCCTCGGCGGTCCGGGCGAAACCCAGATCGAGGCCGATCGGCGGATGATCCGCGACCGCATGGCCAAGATCCGCGGCGAACTCGAGCAGGTCAAGCGCACCCGCGGCCTCCATCGCGAGCGCCGCCAGCGCGCGCCGTGGCCGGTGATCGCGCTGGTCGGCTATACCAATGCCGGAAAGTCCACGCTGTTCAATCGCATGACCAACGCTTCTGTGATGGCCGAAGACCTGCTGTTTGCGACGCTAGACCCGACGATGCGCGACATCAGGCTTCCCGGGTTCGCCAAAGCGATATTGTCCGACACGGTCGGGTTCGTGTCCGATTTGCCGACCGAACTGGTTGCCGCGTTTCGGGCGACTCTGGAGGAAGTGCTGGCCGCCGATTTGATCCTGCACGTGCGCGACATGGCGCATCCCGACCGAGACGCGCAATTGGCCGATGTCGAGACCGTGCTCGCCTCGCTTGGGCTGGAAGAGGGGAGTGGCCCGCCCCGGCTCGAGGTGTGGAACAAGATCGATGCGCTCGAACGCGACGATCGGGCGGCGCTGCTTGCGGAAGCGGCGCGGCGCGAGGATGCGGTCCCGGTGTCGGCGCTGACCGGCGAGGGACTGGAGCAACTGACGATCCAGGTCAGCGAGCGCCTGCGCGCCGGCAACGACACGCGCAACATTGACCTGTCGGCGAGCGACGGCGAGCGGCTGGCGTGGCTGCATCGGCGCGGCCAGGTGGTCGAGCAAGACAATGATGGTGAGACGACGCATTTGAAGGTCCGGCTGTCGGACATCGACTGGGCACGCTTTCAGTCGCTTTAGACGCCAATATTGGTCAAACGGCGGCCTTGGCTTGGACCCAGAGCGCTTCCATTTCGTCGAGGCTCAACGCGTTGAAGCCGGGCGCGGTTTCGATATTGCGGAAGCGGCGTTCGAATTTGGCATTGGCTGCGCGTAGCGCGGTTTCGGGCTCGATCTTGAGTTTCCGTGCAAGGTTGACCACGGCGAACAGCAAGTCGCCGAGCTCGTCCTCGCGTTCGGCCTGGCCTTGCTCGGCGTCGAGCTCGGCCAGTTCCTCATCGACTTTGGCGCGGGCACCGCTGGAGTCTGGCCAGTCGAAGCCGGTCCGGGCGGCGCGTTTCTGCAGTTTATTCGCGCGTTCTAGCGCGGGCAGTGCAAGCGCAACGCCGGCCAGCGCGCTCTGGTCGGGCGCTGTGCTGCGTTCGGCGGCCTTGAGCGCCTCCCAGCCAGGGCTTTCGACTGTATCACCGAAAATGTGCGGATGACGACGTTCGAGCTTGTCGCAGATGCGGTCGATCACGTCGTCGAGGGTGAAGTGACCGGCCTCGGCCGCCATCTGGGCATGAAACACGACCTGAAGCTGGAGATCGCCGAGTTCGTCGGCGAGTCCGTCCATATCGTCGCGGTCGATGGCATCGGCTACCTCATAGGCTTCCTCTATGGTGTACGGTGCGATGCTCGCGAAATTCTGCACGCGGTCCCATTCGCAGCCGATTTGGGGATCGCGCAGGCGGCGCATGATGTCGGTGAGGCGGTCGAGGGTCATTCGCCATCCATAGAGGAGAGAGAGGCATTTTCCAGAGCCCCTGAGCGATCGTCGCTAAGTCTGATAATATGTATTATGTAAAGTTTTGGGATAAGCTGGAGGGTAACTGGCCCTCTCAGCCCTCGAGGATCAGCCAGCGGCCTTCGACGCCTCACCGCTTGAGCGACGACAGATAATTCATGCCCAGCACGTTGAAATCATCCCCATCGGCAATGTGCAGTCCAACATCGCTGCGCCTTATCGCGCCAATGTCGAAGCGTGTTGCGCGACCCGTCGCGACGCGGACGATGCCGTTGCCCGTGCGAACCATCTGATTCCGCCGGTCGCTGATGATTACATTGGCACGCGTTGCGGTGCCGCGACCGATCGTCGTCATGGTCGCGCCACTATCGACCAGGAAACGCACCGACCGGCCGTTGATGCGCGCCTCGATGTAGAAATGGCCGTCGATCGCCTGTGGAATGCGCAATTGGCCAGCGTGGACGACCGGCGCTCCAGTGGCTTCGCTCTTCAACCGCTGCAGAACGAAGCCGAGATCGTCGCGGAAGGTGAGTAACACAAAGCCGGCTCCAAAGACGGCTATCCACGCCAGCAACGTCGTCACCAGCCTGCCGACCCTTTCCCGCCGCGAAATCAGCATCCCGACCACCAGCATGACTGCCATCAGGACATATAGCCCGCCGAGCTGGGCGTCGTTGCTCATGGTTGCAGCACCAAGGTGTTGCCCTCGACCCGCCAGCTGGCGAGCGACGACAGGAAGTTCATCCCCAACACATTGCTGTCGTCGCCATAATTCACATGAATTGTGAAGTCGGTGCGGGCAATCGGGCCGACGACGAAACGCTCGACCTTGG
>JBDSOV010000048.1:0-4719 GCA_039914575.1 Sphingomicrobium sp. | reverse complement strand
CACCACGGCCATCTCGACCTCGCTGGCGATGGCGCTGGCGCTGATGGCCGATCCGCCGCGGCGTCGGCAACAGGTCCAGCTCGCCGAACTTCGGCCGACCCGACATTTGACGCTCTAGATCGCGGCGCACGCAACCCAAGCTAGTTCCTGTCGTTAAGGCAGGGAAACGGATTGAGGAGTGAAGATGTGGCGTCGATTTTCAAAAACATGATGATGGCCGGAGTGGCGGTCGGGTGCGCCGGCCTTGCGGTCGCCCAGGCGCCGGTTGCCGCACCGGCCAAAAAGCCGTTCGTTGCGCCGGGAGCGCCGGGATCGACGATCAACGGTGCCCTGTTCCACGCGCAGGTGCTGATGTCGGCGCAGGGCTTTTCGCCAGGGGTGATCGACGGCAAGGCGGGCCAGTCGTTCAAGCTTGCGTTGCGCAGCTTCCAGGAAGCGCGAGGTCTGCCGGTAAACGGTGTACTTGACGGCCCCACCCGGGCTGCGCTGATGTCGGCCAATCGATCGTCTACCGTCACGGTCCGGCTCGGTCCCGACGACGTGCGCAGCCAATATGTCATGCCGCTCCCCAAAGATCCGGAGAAGCAGGCCGAGCTTCCGTTCATGGGCTATCGCAACATGCTCGAGAAGGTCGCTGAGCGATATCATACGACCCCTGACACGGTCGTTGCGCTCAACGGTCCCGACAAGTTGATCGGCCCGGGCCAGACCTTGCGGCTGCCCAACGTCATTCCCACGTCGCGCGACTACACCGGCGTCCCCGGCAACGGCGCCAGCCTGCTCAAACTCCTCAACGTCGACGGGCAGCAGCCAGGAGGCGATTATGTCGTGGTCGACAAGAGCGAGGGCGTGCTCAAGGTGTACGACGGCGAACCCGGCGGCGATGACGGCAAGCTGGTTGCCGCATTTCCTGTGACGATGGGCTCAGCCAAATATCCGCTTCCGATCGGCCGATGGAAAGCCACTACTTATGCCTATCTGCCGCCGTTCCTGTATCAGCCTGATCTGCTCCAGAATGCCAAAACCGACAAGGATGTCACGCTTCCGCCGGGACCCAATGGGCCGGTCGGAGTGGCGTGGCTCGATCTGACCAAGGAGCATTACGGGATCCACGGTACCAATGAGCCCCAGACAATCGGGCGCGCCGAATCAAGCGGCTGCATCCGAATGACAAATTGGGACGTGGTGCGGCTGTCGCGGATGCTGAAGCCGGGCTTTACCGCGATCTTCCAGGCCTGACGGAGCGGGACATGATCCGGACCATTGCCAGCAATATCGTCACCGCAGTGCTGGTCAGTGCGTTCTGGATCCTTGCCTACAACATGACCGGCAGTGGTGGCTTTGATGGTGAGGTCGAGGTATCGGGCGACAAGCAGGTCGTCGGTCGGAACGGACAAGTGACGGTTGCCGAAGGCGTGGTGGTCGGTCCTTCCGGCCTCGCCATCCCCGTCGCGGGGGTCGGTTCTCGTCAATTGGTCGACACCTTCACTCAGGCGCGGGCCGGCGGTGCCCGCGTCCATGACGCGATCGACATCATGGCGCCCGAAGGTGCCGCGGTCGTCGCCGCCGCTCCTGGCACGGTCGAAAAACTTTATTTCTCGCAAGGCGGCGGCGGAATCTCGGCCTACGTCCGGTCCGACGACCAACGATGGATTTACTATTACGCCCACCTCCGCGCCTATGCCCCGGGCATCAGAGAAGGTCGCAAGGTGCCGCGCGGCGCGCTGATTGGCTATGTCGGCCACACCGGCAATGCTTCGCCCGACGGTCCACACCTCCATTTCGCCATCAACCGCATGCAAGGTGGCGAGAAATGGCATCAGGGCAGGCCGATCAATCCCTACCCCCTGCTTGCCGGAAAGCCCGCGAGCCGTTAGGGCGCGCCCCTGTTAAGCGGCCTCTCCAACAGAGGGCGCATTGGCTCTTTCTCGCATCCATAGGTTCCCCATGAAGATCAACGCTGTCACCATTCGTCCCGGCAACATCATCGAATATGAAGGCGGCATCTGGCGCGCGGTGAAAATCCAGCACACCCAGCCGGGCAAGGGCGGGGCCTACATGCAGGTCGAGCTCAAGAACCTCATCGACGGTCGCAAGAACAATGTCCGTTTCCGCTCGGCGGAAACGGTGGAGCGCGTCCGTCTCGACACCAAGGATTTCCAGTTCCTGTTCAAGGATGCCGACATGCTGACCTTCATGGACAAGGAAAGCTATGAGCAGATCAGCCTTCCGGCCGACCTGCTGGGCGACGCCGCGGCCTTCCTGCAAGATGGCATGGACGTGGTGATGGAGCTGTATGACGAGCGCCCGATTTCGGTCCAGTTGCCCGACACGATCGAGGCGATGATCGTCGAGGCCGATGCGGTGGTGAAGGGGCAGACGGCCTCGTCGTCGTTCAAGCCGGCGATCCTTGACAATGGCGTCCGCGTAATGGTCCCACCGCATATCGGCGCGGGCACGCGGATCGTGGTCGACGTCTACGAGCAGACCTACGTCAAGCGCGCTGACTGATGGCCAAGCCGTTCGCCTGCGAAGGGGCCTTTAAATGGTAAGCCATTCCGGCCTGATCACCGTCATGACCCGCGCCGTGCGCAAGGCGGCACCGCGACTGCGTCGTGACTTCGGCGAAGTCGAGCAGCTGCAGGTGTCGAAAAAGGGCCCGGCCGACTTCGTCTCGGTCGCTGACAAACGCTCCGAAGCGACATTGATCGAGGAACTCAAGAATGCGCGGCCCGACTGGGCGATCCTGACCGAGGAATCGGGCGAGATCGAGGGTGATCCGTTGAAGCCGCGGTGGGTGATCGATCCGCTCGACGGGACCAGCAATTTCCTTCACGGAATCCCGCATTTCGCAATCTCGATCGCGGTCGAGGAGCGTAAGCCAGGCGGCAAGAGCGAGATCACCCAGGGACTGGTTTACCAGCCGCTGACCGACGAGAGCTTTTGGGCCGAGAAGGGCAGGGGCGCGTGGCTCCACGACCGCCGCCTGCGCGTGTCCGGACGGCGCTATCTCGATGAGGCGCTGATCGGCACTGGCCTGCCCCATTTCGGGCGCGGCGACGTGTCGAGCTGGAGCCGGATTTACGGCGCGATCGGTCCCGAAGTGTCGGGCATTCGCCGCAATGGCGCGGCCAGCCTCGATCTCGCCTGGGTTGCCGCCGGGCGATTTGATGGTTTCTGGGAAGATGATCTCGACATCTGGGATTCGGCCGCCGGCATCCTGCTGGTCAAGGAAGCCGGCGGGTTCGTCAGCGATTATCGCGGCCAGGACCGGATGTTCGAGCGTCGCGAATATCTCGCCGCCAATGGCGAGCTCCACTCCAAGCTCCACAAACTACTGGCGGGCGCGCTCCGCTAGCCGAAAAGCCCGCGTTTTTGACCGCTCCAGACCATTGCGGCTGGTCAACCGCTGCCCTAAAGCGCGGCCACGATTTCGCCTCTTCAGGAGTTCCCATTGGCAAGCGTCGCCGCCGGATATTTGCCGATCCTGCTGTTCCTGGCCATCGCGCTCGGGCTGTCGACGCTGTTCGTGGTCGCGCCGATGCTAGTCAGCCGGGCGACCGGCACGCATAATCCAACCGCCGAGAAACTCAGCGAATATGAATGCGGCTTTCCGGCGTTCGAGGACAGCCGCGGCCAGTTCGACGTCCGCTTCTACCTCGTCGCGATCCTGTTCATCATCTTCGACCTCGAAGCCGCTTTCCTGTTCCCGTGGGCGGTATCGCTCAAGGAAACAGGCTGGATGGGCTGGGGCGCGATGATGATCTTTCTCGCCGAGCTCGCGCTCGGCCTGGCCTATGCGTGGAAGAAGGGAGCGCTCGAATGGGAGTGATGCTCGGCCCCGCGGCGAACCCCAATCCGACAGAGGAAGAGTTGGCGCGCGCCGCTGGCCTGATCGCCGGCAGCCCCGAGGAAGCCAAATTCCTGGCGATGCGCAAGGAGCTCGACGAGAAGGGCTTCTTCGTCGCGTCGCTCGACGATCTCGCGACCTGGGCGCGGACCGGCAGCCTGTGGTGGATGACCTTCGGGCTCGCCTGCTGCGCGGTCGAGATGATCCACGTCAACATGCCGCGCTACGACCTCGAGCGGTTCGGCGTCGCGCCGCGCGCATCCCCGCGCCAGTCGGACGTGATGATCGTCGCGGGGACCTTGTGCAACAAGATGGCCCCGGCGCTGCGCAAGGTTTACGACCAGATGTCGGAGCCCAAATATGTCATTTCGATGGGCAGCTGCGCCAACGGCGGCGGTTACTATCACTACAGTTACTCGGTGGTGCGCGGCTGCGACCGGATCGTCCCGGTCGATATCTACGTGCCGGGATGCCCGCCGACCGCCGAGGCGTTGCTGTATGGAATCATGCAGTTGCAGCGCAAGATCCGCCGCGAAGGGACGATCTCGCGGTGACCGCGCATCTCCCCCGGATCAAGGCGCGTGCGGATTTCGCCGACGCTTTTGCCAAGGCGCTGGGCGACAATCTGATCGCCACCAAGAGTCATGTCGGCGAGACCAGCTTCACCGTCGTGCGCGAAGCGATCGTCGAGGCGTGCCGGATCGCGCGCGATGACTTCGGCTATCAGCAATTGATGGAAATTGCCGGTGCCGATTATCCCGAGCGGCCCGAGCGGTTCGAGGTCAATTATCATCTGCTGTCGATCACCGAAAACCACCGCATCCGCCTGAAGGTCTCGACCGACGAGGCGACCGCGGTGCCGAGCGTCA
>JBDSOV010000057.1:0-4848 GCA_039914575.1 Sphingomicrobium sp. | reverse complement strand
GGGCGGAAGTCTCGTCCCAAACGGTCGAACAGCGCCCTGGCCTCACTTGAGGTTACCTTGTTCTGGATCGTGACATGCGCGCGCCATCCACGTGCGTCCTGCGCGCTGAGCGACCCGTGGAAATGATCGGCGATCGACTCGCGAATTGAATCGAGTTCGGCCGACACCATTCGGTACGCGACCCCGCCGCCGAGGTTGATCAACCCCGCGACCGTGGCCGACGGTCGAGGCCCGGCACAATGCACCTTCAATTGACCGCAAGCCTCCGCCTCCAGCGAGGGCGGCAGCGCGTGAAACATAGTGAGATGCGCCGGTAGCTGGTTGCGCTCGAGCGGGAAATAGCGCCGCCGCTCGCCATCGAGCCAGGCGAAATCGGTCGCGCCCAGTTCGGCGGTGACGATCAGCGCCGTCAGATTTCGACCTGGCTGCCGAGCTCGACCACGCGGTTGGTCGGCAGCTTGAAGAATTCCATCGCGCTTTCGGCGTTGCGCAACATCCAGGCGAACAGTTTCTCGCGCCAGATTGCCATCCCCGGCCGCGCGCTGGCGAGCAGGGTCTGGCGGGCGAGAAAGAAGCTGGTGTCCATCATCCGGCATTGCGGTCCGCACGCGGTAAGGTCGGCCAGTTCGGCGGGCACGTTGACCTCCTCCATGAAGCCGTAACGCAGAACGACGCGATAGAAACCGGCGGTGTAATCGGTGGTGGTGACCCGCTTCTCAGTCAGGACGTAGGGCACGTCCTCGATCTTGCAGGTCAGCAGGATGACCCGCTCGTGGAGCACTTTGTTATGCTTGAGGTTATGCAGCAGCGCATGCGGAACGCCATTGGCCGAGCCGGTCATGAAAACCGCCGTGCCACTGACCCGGGTGGCGCTGGTCGAGGCCGACTTGATGAACACCTCGATCGGCAGCGACGCCTCGTTCATCCGGTCGATCATCAGCTTGCGACCCTTCGCCCAGGTGGTGAGCAAGGTGAAGGCAACCGCGCCGATCAGCAGCGGAAACCAGCCGCCATCGGGAACCTTGATCAAATTGGCGCCGAAATAAAGGAAATCGACCGTCGCGAAGATCACCAGGATCGGTATCGCCTTCCACTTCGGCCAATTCCACAGCGAGAACAGGACCACCGCCAGCAGCACGGTATCAATCGCCATCGCCCCGGTCACCGCAATGCCATAAGCTGCGGCGAGGTTGGACGAGGAGCCGAACATCACGACCAGCAGGATGACCATTACCATCAATGCCCAGTTGATCACCGGAATGTAGATCTGCCCTGCCGCTTTTTCGCTGGTGTGGGTGATGCGCAAACGTGGGATGAAGCCGAGCTGGATCGCCTGCTGGGTCACCGAGAAGGCGCCCGAAATCACCGCCTGGCTAGCGATGATCGTCGCCGCGGTGGCGAGCAAGACCAGTGGCAGCCGGAATTGCTCCGGGGCGAGCATGAAAAATGGATTCTTGACCGCCTCCAGCGCTTCAGCGGGGGACATCGACAGCAGCATTGCACCCTGCCCCATATAATTGAGCAGCAGCGCCGGCATGACGAATAGCAGCCAGCTATATTTGATCGGGCGACGGCCGAAATGGCCCATGTCGGCATACAGCGCCTCGGCCCCGGTGATCGCCAGCACCACCGAGCCCATCGCAATGAATGCGCGCAACGGTTCG
Organism: Sphingomicrobium sp.; assembly: GCA_039914575.1. Taxonomy (GTDB): domain Bacteria; phylum Pseudomonadota; class Alphaproteobacteria; order Sphingomonadales; family Sphingomonadaceae; genus Sphingomicrobium. The sequence goes on along the minus strand of JBDSOV010000057.1, from coordinate 3,184 downwards.
AGCGCGAAGAATTTGACTGCATTGAGCGGGTTGAACATCGCCGTCATGACCTGCGGATGATCGACGATATGGGTCACCCCGAGGAACGAGATCACCGCGAAATAAAGTAGCATGACCGGGCCGAACATCAGCCCGACCTTGGCCGTACCGCGCGACTGGATGGCGAACAGGCCGAACAGGATCGCGATCGCGATCGGGATGACATAGGTCTGGAACCCGGGATTGACCGTGGTCAGCCCCTCGACCGCCGACAGCACCGAAATTGCCGGGGTGATCATCGAATCGCCGTAGAACAAGGCGCAGGCGAACACCCCGAGCATCACAATGCCTGCGTTCCAGCGCTTTTTGTCGGTGGTCGAGCGGTTGATCAGTGCCAGCAGCGCCAAGCTGCCGCCCTCCCCCTTATTGTCGGCGCGCATGATAATCGTCACATATTTCAGCGTGACGATGGTCATCATCGACCAGAAGATCAGGCTCAGCACCCCGTAAATGTGGAGCGAATCGGGCGCCAAAGTATGATGCCCGGCAAAGGTTTCGCGGAACGCGTAGATTGGCGAGGTGCCAATATCGCCGAATACGATCCCGATCGCCCCGACCATCAGCTTGCCAAGCGGGCCGTGTGCGTGGCCGTGTGCGGCGTCTATCGGGGCGTCATGATCGGCGCCCCCGGTCGCGGTGATGTTCATTGTCTACCTATGCCACTGCCGCTAGGCGCGGCGCGTCGCCCTAGCAAAGCCAAAAAGGCGCTGCAATTGCGACGATGCGGGTCTATAGCCCCCGCCACTTCCCGATATAGGAGCAATTGAGCGATGCGCGTCGGTGTGCCCAAGGAAATCAAAAATCACGAATATCGGGTCGGCATGACCCCGTCCTCGGTCGCCGAGCTGGTCGCATCGGGTCATGAAGTGTTCGTCGAGACCAAGGCCGGCATGGGAATCGATTTTTCCGACGCAGCCTATGAAAAGGTTGGTGCTACCATCCTTGCCACCGCCGCCGACGTGTTTGCGCAGAGCGACATGATTGTGAAGGTCAAGGAGCCGCAGGCGGGCGAGATTGCGATGCTCGAGCCACGGCACCTGCTGTTCACCTATCTCCACCTTGCCGCCGACAAGCCGCAGGCCGAAGGGCTGATGAAGTCAGGCGCGACCTGCATCGCCTATGAAACGGTCACCTCGCGCTCGGGTGCGCTGCCGTTGCTCAAGCCGATGAGCGAAGTCGCGGGCCGGATGTCGGTCCAGGTCGGCGCTTATTATCTTGAAAAGGAACAGGGCGGCCGCGGCGTCCTGCTCGGCGGAGTCCCGGGCGTTGCTCCCGCCAAGGTCGCGATCCTCGGTGGCGGGGTCGCCGGAATCAACGCCGCGCAAATGGCCACCGGCCTGCGCGCCGACGTCACAATCTACGACATCAATAACGATCGCCTCGCCGATCTCGACATGCATTTCGGAAGCCAGATCAAGACCGCCTTCGCGTCCAAGGCGGCGATCGCGCAGGCGGTCAAGGAAGCCGAACTGGTAATTGGCGCGGTGCTGGTACCGGGCGCTGCCGCGCCTAAGCTGGTGACCCGCGCGATGCTCAAGACGATGAAGCGTGGCAGCGTGCTGGTCGACATTGCGATCGACCAGGGCGGCTGCTTCGAAACGAGCCGCGCCACTACCCATGACGATCCGGTCTATACGATCGACGGGGTAATCCATTATTGCGTCGCCAACATGCCCGGCGCGGTCGCCCGGACCAGCGCCTTCGCACTCAACAATGCGACCTTGCCATTCATCCTCAAGCTGGCCAACCTCGGCGCCAAGGCGGCGATGGCCGAGGATCCGCATCTAGCTGCGGGGCTCAACGTGTCGGGCGGCAAGATCCGCAACGAGCCGGTCGCCGAAGCGCTCGACCTGAAATACGTTCCCGCCTGATCACCGCGCGCCGCGCGCGCCCTCGATCATCGCCACACCGTCTTCGACGAACGGGCGCCAGCTGGCATTGGCCGGCGCTTCGGCGAGCAAGGACGTCCAGTCCGCCAGAGCGCCCTCGGTATCGCCCGATCGCAATTTGGCTAGGCCGAGGAAATAGCCCGGCGCGGGGCTGGTCGGGGCCAATTCGGCCGAGCGGGCGAACGCGAGTCGCGCTGCCGGGGTCAACCCGCGCGCATGGTCGGTCAGCGCATTGCCGAGTCCGAGCCACAGCGCATAATCGCGCGGGTGCTGGCGGGTCGCCGCAAGCAATAGCCCGACCGCGTCGCGGGTCTCTCCACGTGCCGCGTAACTGTCGGAAATGATCAGCCAGTGGCTCCGCCCGCTGAACTGGCCGAGGAACGCATTGCGGGCGTTGACCAGCGAAATCGGCGGTTCGGGCGCGATGGCGCCGCGCGGCGATCCGGCAAGCCCCGGCCGGCCCTGCACCGCATAGCACGCCGCGCCGAGCAACAGCGCCGAGCCGGTCATCAGGAACCAGGATCCACGAAGCCCGGCGAGGTGAACCACGCCAAGCGCCAGCGCGACCAGCAGCATCAAGATGAGATAGGAGGTCATTGCTCCTCCTCACCCCGGCGCCGTCCACGCCACAATCGCCCGCCAAGCGCAAGCAATCCGCCGAGCCCCATCAGCACGCCGCCGAACCAGATCAGGGTAACGAACGGCTTCCACCACAGGCGCAATTGCCAGCCATCGCCCCGCGCCGCGCCGAGCACGGTGTAAAGCTGCCCGTTCCACGCGGTGGCAATCGCCGATTCATTGGTGTCGGTTGGCGGGTCGGTGAAGGTCCTCGCCTGTGGCCGGAGCACTTCCACCCCGCCGCCGCGGGTGGCACGAAGTTCGGCCTCGATCGCGGTCCAATTGGGTCCCGCGACTGGATCGACCGACTTGAATTCGACCAGCCACGGGCCGACCGTCAGGCGGTCGCCGGGCCTGGCGATGGCCAGCGTTTCGCGGGTGAAGGCGCTGTCGCTGGCCATGCCGATCAGCGACACCGCGACGCCAAGATGCGCGGTCGCCATGCCCCAGGTGGCAAGCGGGGTGCGGCGCAGCGAGCGGCCGACGAGCGGCATCAGCGACGCTGGCACCAGACCCGCCCCGACCGCCAGCCCGAGCCGCGACAGGATCGACATGTCACGGGCTACGAGCAGGCTGATCGCCAGCATCGTCAAACTGACCAGCGCTGCGGGCGCGACCCACCGCGCAAGCGGGACGGC
>JBDSOV010000261.1:0-4481 GCA_039914575.1 Sphingomicrobium sp. | reverse complement strand
ATCAGCCCGCCGGCCTCGGTGATGCCCAAATGGAGCGGACAATCAACCGTTTCGGCCAGCTGGTGATAGGCCGCGACCGCGAGGAACAGGTCCGATGCCTTGACCGCCACCTTATAGTTGCGGAAATCATGGTCCTCGAGGATGCGGATATGGTCGAGCGCGCTTTCGACCAAAGCTTCGGGGCACGGCTCGCCATATTTTTCGAGCAGATCTTTTTCGAGGCTGCCGGCGTTGACCCCGATGCGGATCGCGCAGCCATTGGCCTTGGCCGCGTTGACCACTTCGCGCACCCGCTCGGCGGAGCCGATGTTGCCCGGATTGATGCGCAGGCAGGCGGCGCCGGCGTCGGCGGCTTCCAATGCGCGTTTATAGTGGAAATGGATGTCCGCGACGATCGGCACGTTGCTGGCACGGACGATTTGCTTCAGCGCGGCGGTGCTCTCCACATCGGGGCAAGAGACGCGGATGATGTCGACCCCGGCCTCCTCGCAGCGGCGGATCTGGTCGATCGTCGCCTTGGCGTCCGAGGTTGGCGTGTTGGTCATGGTTTGCACCGTGACCGGCGCATCGCCGCCGACGGCGACATTGCCGACCATGATCTGACGAGATTGACGGCGCGAAATGTCGCGCCAAGGCCTGATGGACATGGCCGCGATATAGGCCAGCGCGGAGCCTGCGCCAAGGCAAAGGCAAGAATCGCTCCGCAGGTGATAATCTGTTAATGCCCCGAGTGAGAATTTGGTGGGGGCGCTCGGTGAATAAGTTGGCCCTGATGTCGCGTGACAAGCAGACCGGCGCCAATGGCGCTCCGGGACGGGTGGATGACACCCCGCATTATCAGGCCTTCCTCAGTTACAGCCACCACGACAGTGCCCAGGCCGATTGGCTGCACCAGGCGATCGAGCGGTTCGCGGTTCCCAAGGGGCTGGTCGGGCGCGTCACCGTTAATGGCACCGTGCCCAAAAGCCTGACCCCGATCTTCCGCGATCGCCACGAGCTTGCGGCGTCGAGCGACCTTGGCCAGACGATCCGCCTCGCATTGAAGCAATCGCGCTTCCTGATCGTGTTATGCTCGCCCGCCGCGGCAACATCGCGCTGGGTCAATGAGGAGATAATCGCCTTCAAAAAATTGCATGGCGAACGGTGTGTGCTGGCGGCGATCATCGCGGGTGAGCCATGGGCGAGCGAAATCGCGGGGCGCGAGGCAGAAGAATGCTTCCCGCCCGCGTTGCGCGAGAAGATCGACCGCAAGGGGCAATCGACCGGCAAGCGCGCCGAGCCCATCGCCGCCGATCTGCGTGAGGAGCGCGACGGGCGCGAAGCGGGCAAATTGAAGTTGGTCGCGGGGATGCTCGGGCTGGGGCTCGACGATCTGGTGCGGCGCGAGCAGCAACGTCGGCAGAAAAGGCTGACTTATTTGGCGGCGGCGTCGCTCGCGGGAATGGCCCTGACCAGCGGGCTTGCGGTGTTCGCCTTCGACAAACGCGACGAAGCGCGCGACCAGCGGCGCGAGGCGGAGGGGCTGGTCGAATTCATGCTCGGCGATTTGCGCGACGAGCTGGAGCCGATCGGCAAGCTCGAAGCGCTCGATGCGGTGGGCAGCCGCGCACTGGCCTATTTCTCCAAGCAGGACATGAATGACCTGTCGGACGCGGCTCTGGCACAGCGCAGCCGGGCGCTGGGCCTGATGGGCAGCATTGCCAATTCGCGCCGCGACCTGACCGGCGCTGGGGCGCGCTACCGTGAGGCGATGGTCGGCACCGCCGAGATGATCCGGCGCCGGCCGGATGACCCGCAGCGCCTGTTCGATCATGCGCAGAACGTGTTCTATCTGGGCCAGGTGGAGACCAACCTTGGCCGCACCAAAGCCGCCGAGGAGCATATCCGCGACTACAAGCGGCTGGCCGACCGGATGGTGGCAATCGAGCCAGGCAACCGCAAATGGCAAACCGAAGTCGGCTATGCCGATACCAACCTCGGCCTGACTCTGTATGCCCAGCACCGTTACGCCGAGGCGAGTCAGCAGTTCGCCCGGGGGTTGCAGACGGTCGAGGCGCTGGCCGCCTCCGATCCCGGCAGCGATCGGGTTTCGGTCGCCGAAGCACTCGCTTGGCTGGCCGACGCGCTATACAACAACAACAAGCTCAACGAAGCCATCGCCCAGCGCGAGCGGCAGATGAAAATCCTCGACCCGCTGATCGCGCAAGGACGCGACGTCAATCATCGCCAGCGGGCGATTCCCGCGCTTCGGGCGCTCGGTCGTATGCTCGCGTCGACCGGGGCGGTCGAGGAAGGGATGAGGCATTCGCGCCGTGCCGTCGAAATCGCCGAGGCGCTGATGCCGACCGAGCCCGGCAATATGAACTGGGTGGAGCTTGGTGCCCTCGCCCGGTTAGATCTGGGGTCGATCCTGTTGGCGGCCGGCAAGTCGAGCGAAGCCGCGGTTGAGATCCGTGCCGGATGCGAACTCGGCGACCGGCTGGGCAGCCGATCAACAACCACGCCGGACCGTCGCGAGCTGGCATTCAACTGCCTCGCTCGACGCGTCGACCTGGCGCTTGCTGCCGGATCGACGACGGAGGCGACCGGGTTGGCCCGACAGGCAATCCCGGTGGCGCAACAAGTGAAAGGGGCCGACGATGCTCGAAATCGCTATTTGCTCGCGCTTGCCTACAAGGCGCTCGCGGACGCACTCACCGCATCGGGCGATCGGCCCGCCGCTGTCGCAGCGTCGCACACGGCGCTGCGCGTTTGGCCGACCGCTGCCTGGGGACCGAAGCAAATGCAGGTGAAGGCCATCTTGCTACAGAATGTAGGTCGCACCGCGGAAGCGCGCGAGATCGAGCAGCGACTTGCGACGATCGGATACAAACGACTGTTGTAATTGGGGAGTGGGCCGCGAGTTGTCGGTCAATGGCAGCCTAAAAGCCAAATGTGCGCAGCGATGCCTTGGGCATCGGATAACAGGGAGGCGAAGATGGACGGAACACCAAATCAGCAAATCAATGTTAAACTGACCCTTGTCGACGAGGGCGGAACAGCAGCATGGCACATGGACATTGCCGGACAAGGCAAGGGCGGCCCCAACGCCTATCCCAAAGCTGATGTCGCACATGGCAGCAGCGCCGATTTTAAATTCGTCATTACGGGGCCCGGGACGCAGAATGTCAGCTTTGCCTCCAATAATCCGATCTCGGTTTCGAAGGACGATGGTTCCGGCAAGAGTCCGAGCACCCCGGGAATAAATACCGATCAGATCACGGACGTTTCGGGCGGTGGCGGAAAAACCCTGAAATTTACCGACATCAACGGCAATCCCGCGGTCAATCTCACGTACCAACTCAATTTCACCGGGGCCGATCCACTCGATCCGATCATCCAGAACAATGGAGGTGGCGGCACCAAGTTCGACTATGCCACTGCAGCTGCGGTTGTGCTGCTGTTTGCCGTGGTTGCCTTTTTCGCGGTTCGGATGATCCAGAAAAGGACCACGAAATAGGCAATCGCGAGTCAGGTCCGCCCCAGTTGCCCTTTGCCCTGACGGTCGGCGTTACGGGCCATCGGCTCGGCGCGCTGGCAGACGAGCGGCGGGCGTCGGTGCGGGACGGGATCCGCCAAGCGCTCGATATGATCGAACGCGAGGCGCTGGCATTGTTCAACCGTGAGGCGGGGCTGTTTGCGGCGGTGGCACCGACACTAACTTTGGTGTCGCCGCTGGCCGACGGCGCCGACCAGATGGCGGCCGAAGCAGGGCTAGCCAAGGGGTGGCGGTTGCAGACTGTGCTGCCGTTCGACCGCGCGACCTATATCCGCGATTTCGACGGAGTCGAAGCGGCGGCGCGGTTCAATGCCTTGCTTGAGCGATCGGATTGCGTGCTCGAACTGCCCGGCGATCCGGATGACGATGCCGAAGCGTATATGTCCGCCGGGCGGGCGACAATCGCGCATTGCGACCTGCTGATTGCGGTGTGGGATGGGCGGCCACCGCGCGGGCGGGGGGGCACCGCGGAAGTGGTCCACCTGGCGGTGGCGCAAGGCACACCGGTGATCCACATCCCCGCCGATGGCGAGCATGCGATGACCTTGCTGTGGAGCGGGTTCGATCCCAATGTGGTGACCCGCAGCGGCGACGATCGCGGGGTGCGCCAACCGTTCGAGCCCGGCTTGCTGGGGCGGATGATCGGCGCGGTGCTGACCCCGCCGCCGGATTCGAACGAGCGCATCTTCTTCGACCGCTTCCTGGCCGAGAAGTCGCGACGAGTGCGCGGACGAATCGAATATCCGTTGCTGCTGATGCTCGCCGGGGTGAGCTGGATGAAGGCCAGTCACTGGCGCGAATCCAAATGCGCCGCTGCGATCGACGCCGAATGGCAGTCATTCTCGACCGAATGCAGCGGCAAGCACGGGGTCAGCGCATCACTCGATTTGCTCGAGCGGGCTTATTCGTGGAGCGATCGGCTGGCGGGCTATTATGCGCAGAA
>JBDSOV010000245.1:0-2934 GCA_039914575.1 Sphingomicrobium sp. | reverse complement strand
TCGCGCGCTAGGCCGCCCTAGAACGCCTCGACCGGCATCGCCATCAGGCTCTCGGCGCCGGCCTCGACCTTTCTGCGAAGTCCCGACGCCGCGACCAGCTCCCGCGTCGCGAAATACCGCCCCGTAGCGAGCTTGGCCTTGTGGAAGCCGGCATCCTCACCCGCTTCATTCTCAAGCCGAGCCGATACCCCGGCCATCTTGAGCCACATCCAGCCTAAGCTGACGAGACCCATCAGCTGCATGTAGGCATAGGCACCCGCTCCGGCATTGTTGGGATCGACCGTGCCGTTCTGCGCCAGCCACATGGTCGATGCCTGGAGATGATTGAGCGCCTGCTCGAGCTCGTCGGCAACGCCCGCCGGATCGCCGGCGGCGCGAGCCCCAGCGATATCGCGACCGACCACCTCAAAGAAGGCGCGCACACCGCGCCCGCCGTCCTTGCCTAGCTTTCGCCCGACCAGGTCCATCGCCTGGACGCCGTTGGTTCCTTCGTAGATCTGGGCGATGCGGGCGTCACGCACGAACTGCTCCATGCCCCATTCGCGGATATAGCCATGCCCGCCGAACACTTGCTGGGCATTGACCGCGACCTCGAACCCGCGGTCGGTGAGATAGCCCTTGATCACCGGAGTGAGCAGCGAGATAAGGTCGTCGGCGGTCTGCCGCTCCTCCTCGGTTTGCGCTTTTCTCGACAGATCGACTTGCAGCGCGCCCCACAGCACCAGCGCGCGCGCCGCCTGATTGAAAGCGCGGCCATCCATCAGCATGCGGCGCACATCGGGGTGGACGAACAAATTATCGGCCTTGGCCTCAGGATCGCGATCCTCGAGTTTTAGCGCGCGGCCCTGGCGGCGGTCCTTCGCATAGGCGACCGCGTTTTGGTAGGCGACCTCACCCTGTGCCAGCCCCTGCATCCCAACGCCGAGCCGCGCCGCGTTCATCATGATGAACATCGCGGCAAGACCCTTTTCCGCTTCGCCGACCAGCCAGCCGGTGGCGCCGTCATAGTTCATCACGCAGGTCGAATTGCCGTGGATGCCCATCTTATGCTCGATCGATCCGCAGCTGACCGGGTTGCGATCGCCGAGCGAGCCATCATCGTTGACCAGAAATTTGGGCACCACGAACAACGAGATGCCCTTCACATTGTCGGGCGCCCCGGCGATCTTCGCCAGCACGAGGTGAATGATGTTCTCGGCCAGGTCATGCTCGCCCGAGGAGATGAAGATCTTGGTCCCCGAAATGGCGTAGCTGCCGTCGTCTTGCGGGTCGGCCTTGGTCTTGATCAGCCCCAGGTCGGTGCCACAATGCGGTTCGGTCAGGTTCATCGTCCCGGTCCAGGTTCCCGCCACCATCTTGGGCACGTACCGCGCCTTCAATTCGTCGGAGCCCTTGACCAGCAGCGAGGCAATCGCCCCGGCGGTCAGGCCATGGTACATTTCAAACGCCTGGTTGGCCGACAGAACATATTCGCTGACCGCGGTGGCGAGCACCTGCGGCAGGCCCTGCCCGCCATATTCCTCGGGCGCGCTGAGCGTCGTCCAGCCACCTTCGCAAAACTGCTTGTAGGCGTCCTTGAACCCGGTCGGGGTGGTCACCGATCCGTCGTCGTGCCGCGTGCAACCCTGCTCGTCACCGATGCGGTTCAAGGGCGCCAGAACTTCGGCGGCGAACCGCCCGCCCTCTTCCAGAATCGCCTCGACGATGTCGCTCGACGCGTTGGCGAAGGCTGGCAAATTATCAAACCGGCCGAGCTCAACGATATGATCGATGACATATTTCGTCTCGCGGACGGGGGCAGTGTAGACGGGCATGGGTCAGCCTTCCTGGGTCTGCGCCTTGACGAGCGCGATGAAGTTGGTGAGTTCGTCGATCGTGGCGTCGATATCGATGCGCTGCCGCTGCAACGCATCGACCTGGCCCTGGCAGCGTTCGATGGTCTTCAGCCGCTGCGTCCGGCGGTCGTCGCCAATATCGTAAAGGTCGAGCAATTCCTTGATGTCGGCGAGGCTCAGCCCAACCCGCTTGCCGCGCAATATCCACGCCAGCCGCGCCCGGTCACGCTCCGAATAAAGCCGCTGCGTCCCGCGCCGCTCGGGCGCGATCAGCGCCTCATCCTCATAAAAGCGGAGCGCGCGGGCGGTGACGCAATATTCGTCGCACAGCTCACCGATCGAAAAATGGGATTTGGTTGCAAGCATGGTAGCAATGCTTACCTTACGTTTCCGTAAAGGTCAAATGCCGCAAAGCGCGACAAATCAATGACAGCCGTCTATAGGCTCCCGCATCGGCCGCCTCCAAGGATTCGCAACCCCATGCTGACGACCAACCCGTTCGATGACGACAAGCTTCACGAGGAATGCGGCGTATTCGGGATATGGGGTGCCGAGGAGGCGTCGAGCTTTGTCGCGCTCGGCCTCCACGCGCTCCAGCATCGCGGGCAGGAAGCTGCTGGCATTGTGAGCTTCGACGGCACCAACCATCACGCCCACCGCGCAATGGGCCATGTCGCGGGCAATTTCGACCGCGATGACATCATCCGCCAACTGTCGGGCAAGGTCGCCATCGACCATGTCCGCTATTCGACCACCGGCGAGACCGCGCTGCGCAATGTCCAGCCCCTGTTCGCCGAACTGGCACAGGGCGGCTTCGCGATCGCACACAACGGCAATTTGTCGAATGCGATGACGCTTCGCTCGGCGCTGATCCGCCGCGGCTCGATCTTCCAATCGACCAGCGACACCGAAGTGATCATCCATCTCGTCGCTACCTCGACCTACACCACCCCGATCGACCGGCTGACCGATGCGCTCGGCCAGGTCGAGGGCGCTTATTCTCTGGTCTGTCTGTCCCCCGAGGGTCTGGTCGCCTGCCGCGACCCGCTCGGCATCCGCCCATTGGTCATGGGCAAGTTCGGCGAGTCGACGATCTTCG
>JBDSOV010000241.1:0-3268 GCA_039914575.1 Sphingomicrobium sp. | reverse complement strand
GCGATCGATCGCTGGGGCCAGAAGAAGAATGCCGGCTTCTACGATTATGATGAAAAGCGCCGCCCGACGCCGTCGCCCGTAGTGCAAGGCATCATCGAGAAATTCGCCGCCGACAAGGGCATCACCCGTCGCGATATTTCAGACGAGGAGATTGTCCAGCGCACGCTCTACACGATGGTCAACGAGGGCGCGAAAATCCTCGAGGAGGGCATGGCCCAGCGCGCTTCGGACGTGGATGTCGTGTGGATCTACGGCTACGGATGGCCGGTCTATCGCGGCGGCCCGATGCACTGGGCCGACAGCGAGGGCCTCCAGAAAATCGTCGACGGGCTGAAGGCGCAAGAAGCGCGCATGGGGAGCGGTTTCAGCTTCTCGAAGTTGCTACTCGACAAGGCGGCAGCGGGCGAGAAGTTCACTCGGTAGGGGAGGGACCCCCGCTTCACTTCGCCCCGGTTCGCAATGTGGGGTTCAGCTAGACTGAGCGAAGCTTTGCCCGACTGACGGTGGGGAGCTCTGAACATGCGCTTGGCGATCATTACGGTGGCGGCTTCGCTCGTCTCGGCAACAGCCACGGCGGCACCTCTGGCCGCCGCGCCCGACGACCATGCGGCCCAGGTCTCGAGGCGCATCCTCGTCGCGCTGGTCGGAGCCAATGGTGTGCCCGGAATGGGCGCGGCGATCTGGAGCGGTGATCGGCTGGTCTGGACCGGCAGTGCCGGGCAGCGCGATGTCCAACGCAAGCTGCCGGTCGATGAACAGACCCTTTTCCGGCTCGCCAGCGTGTCCAAAGTGCTCGCCGTAACGGCCGCGGCGAAGCTGCGCGAGCAAGGCCGTCTTGACGTCGATGCGCCGATCTCGACGAAGGTCCACTATCTCGGCAATGACTGGCCGGCGATCAGTATCCGCCAGCTGGCGGCGCATGTCTCTGGAATCCCGCACTACCAGCCGATCGACGCAAATCGCGGCGGACATCGCTTCCAATCGGTGCGCGAATCGGTTGGCGTGTTCAGCGGCCGACCGTTGCTGTTCGCACCCGGCGCGCGCTATTCTTACAGCAGTTACGGCTTTACCTTGCTGAGCGCTGTAGTCGAGGCCGGCTCCGGCAAGCCGTACCTCAACTACCTCGCCGACGAAATCGTGCCGGGGATCGGAATCGGCCCCGACGCGACCGCCACCGGTAATCCCAATGCCTCGAAAGCATATGCCGTCGCCAATGCGACCGTTACCGAAGTCGTGCCCCACGATTACAGTTATAGTTGGGGCGGTGCCGGGATGGGGGCGACACCGGCCGCGCTGGCGACGTTCGGCGGGCGGCTGATGACCGGCAAGATCGTGTCGCGCGCTACGTTCGACTGGATGTTGCAGCCAACCAGACTCGCGGACGGGTCCAACGTGCGCGACGAGGAATATGAAGTCGGTTTCGGCTGGCGGACCCAGCGCGATGTGGATGGCGAGCGCACCGCCCATCATGCCGGGGTCACCAGCGGCGCGCGAAGTGCGCTTGTGCTCTATCCTGATCGCGGGTTGGCCGTCAGTCTGCTGTCCAACGCCTTGTGGGTGTCGTCGATCGAGCAATCGGCAATGACCATTGCGGCGCCATTCCGGCCGCGCGACGCCAATGCGCCCCCACGCGCCTGCCCCGTGAACACCAAGCGGTTCGAAGGCCGTTTCGGTGACAAGCCGATCGCCGGTACCGCGCGTTTCACGATCGACGGCGGTATCTGCATTGGTGAAATCTCCGCATCAAATGCGCTGGGGGCGTGGCTCAATGGCTTCCCGCAAAAAGATGCCGTAACCGTGCGGTTAATCGGCATGGATCGGGCCGGCGGTTTCTCGCGGGCGGCACTGGTGACTCCGATTGGCGCGTACGACCTGCGGGCGAGCGGCACCTCGGATGAGTATCGGGCGGCGCTCGCCGGATCGCGCACATTGCGGCTCCGTTTCACGCCGTAGAGCTCGAGCGCAAAAACCGATGCGGCTGGACAATCACAGCAAACACCGGAAAGCTGGTGGAAATCCAGCAGGAGATTGTCGATGGACGATTACATGGTCCAGGAAGACAGCGGCACGCGGGCGATCCGGTACAGCGGGCTGGCGGTCGCGATTCACTGGCTCAGCGTGGCGTTGATCCTCACCCAGGTGTGGCTCGGCTTCACCTTTAGCAGTCTTCCCAAAGGCACGCCCGAGCGTACCGAATTCTTCCTGTGGCACAAGACGGTCGGAGTGACGATCCTGCTGCTCGCGCTGATCCGGCTGGCGGTGCGGCTGATCGATGCGCCGCCGCCTTACCCGGCCGATTTCCCCAAGTGGGAGCGGCGGGTCGCGGTGTGGACCCACCGCGCATTCTATTTCCTGATCATCGCGCTGCCGCTGACCGGCCTTGCCGCAGTGTCGAAGGGCGGGGCGTGGACCGACCTCGCCTATGGAATGAACTTCCCGACGCTGCCGATTCCGGCGATCGGCGAAGCGCATGAAATTTTGGTGTTCGCAACCATCGGATTGCTCGTGATCCACGTCCTCGCCGCGCTGAAGAACCAGTTCCTCAATCGCGGGCCGGTGGCCGACCGGATGCCGCCGTTCCGCTCGACGCGCTAGGCAGCAGGACGAGCATCGCCCCGGCCACCGCGGCCAGCGCGGCGGCGGTAAGGAATGTCGCGCTGGCGCCGTCGCGGTCCCAGATCAGCCCGGCGCCAAGGCTCGCAAGCAGGGTCGCGATCCCGCTGGCGAAATAGAAAGCGCCAAAGCTGGTGGCGCGCAGATGGGCCGGCGCGGCGTCGGCGATCAGCTTGGCGAACAGTCCCTGGGTCAGCGCCATATGTCCGCCCCACAGCAGGCAGCCGGCGGTCAGCCCGATCAACCCGATTGACTGGGCGAGCAGCACATCGGCGGCGATCAGCACCCCGATCCCGGCGAGCAACAACCCGCGCGCTCCGATCCGGTCGGCCAGTGCCCCCGCCGGGTAAGCGAGCAGCCCGAACGCCAGGTTGAACGCCACCAGCACCAGCGGACTCAAGGTTGCGGAAACCCCGATGTCGAGCGCGCGCAAGATCAGGAAACCCTCGCTGAAGCGCGCCAAAGTGAACACGAACCCCACCAGAATCAGGCGGCGCGTCGCGGGGTCGATGTCGCGGATACCGCCGAGTTTGATATTGGTGTCGATCGCGACGTGGGTGCGGCTCTCGCGAAGGGCCAGCCACGCCACCATGAACGACAAGATCGCGGGGATCGTCGCCACCCAGAACACCGACCTTATATCGCCCGCGAACCA
>JBDSOV010000185.1:0-2975 GCA_039914575.1 Sphingomicrobium sp. | reverse complement strand
GGCCGAAGCTCTTGTTGGCCTTGGCATATTGCTCGTTGCCGATGCGCATATGCTCGGTGTCGAGCAACCGGACCACCGCCGCGAGCACCGAATCGCGGTCGAGCTTGCGGCGCTTGAGGTCACTTTCGACGCGCTTGCGGATCTTGGGCAACGCTTCGCCAAACTCGCGGCAATCGGCATATTTGCTGGCGTCCTGCTTGGCCCGATAATCGGCGTGATAGCGATATTGCTTGCGCCCTTTGGCGTCTTTGCCGGTTGCCTGGATGTGACCGTTGGCAGTCTTGCAAAACCAGGCATCGACATAGGCCGGCGGCAGCGCGAGCGCGTTCAATCGGTCGATCTCGTCGCGATCGGTGATACGCTTGTCGCCGTCAAAATAGGCCCAGCCGCGGCCCTTTTGCTGGCGCGAATAGCCCGGTTCGCTATCGGATGAATGACGCAACATGTGGCAGGATCCTTCGTTTGGGGGTTAAGCGGCGCAAACGACGGGTTGTTCCCGAACCGAAAAGGACAAGGATGGCGGATCTTGATGGCAAGCACGTACTGATCATGGCGACCGACCGGTTCGAGCAAAGCGAATTGTTCGGCCCGCTGGAGATTTTGCGCGGTCGCGGGGCGAAGGTGACGCTGGCGTCGCTGTCGATGGACCCGATCCTCGGCACAATACACGACGAGCCGGGGCGGACGATCGCGCCCGACTTGCTGATCGGCGCGGTCGCGGTCGGCGATTATAATGCGCTGTTGCTGCCCGGCGGGGTCGGCAATCCAGACCGGCTGCGCGGCGAGGCGCAAGCGGTGGCGCTGGTCCGAGCGTTCGTCGAGGCGGGCAAGCCGGTCGCGGCAATCTGTCACGGGCCGTGGCTGCTGGTCGAGGCGGATGTGGTGCGCGGCAAACGCGTCACCAGCTGGCCGTCGATCCGAACCGACCTTCGCAATGCCGGGGGCGAGGTGGTCGACGCGGCGGCGGTGACCGACGGCAATATCATCACCAGCCGCGACCCCGACGACGTCCCCGCCTTCACCGAAGCATTGGCAAAGGCCTTACTGGCTTAAACCGTCTGGCAAGGTTTTGCGGCTAGTCGGGGGACATGAGCAAGCATGATCGTGGACAATGGGATTGGCTGGTTGAAATTGCGGGGGCTTCGGCTCCGGCGGTGGCCGCTGCATATGCGGTGGCGAAGCTCGACCCGGTGAATGGCTGGCCGCTGGCGACCGGGGTGCTGGTGGTCGGGGGCGTGTTCCTGGCCGCCCTCACCGCGATACGGATCGTCCCCGCCGAAGCGCGGCACCTGGCGTTGCCCGAGTTCGAAACCGCGGTGGTGCTCGACGACGTGCTGCTGCTCGATGAGCCTTATCGGCCGATCGACGAATTACTGCTCGACCAGCCGCTCGTGGAAGCCGCGATTGAGGCGCTGGCCGAATTATTGCTCGACGATCCGCTCCCCGCGGCGGCACGCGATTCGCGGGTGGTGCAACTGTTCGCCGACGGGCGGATGCCGACCGCTGGCCAACTCAAGCATAGCATCGACCGCCATCTGGCCGACGGTGCGCGCCCGGTCGCGCCGAGCGACGCGTCCGACACATTGAGCGAAGCACTGACCGAGCTGCGCCGCTCGCTCCGCCAGGCCTGATCTCATTCGGCTACCGTCAAGGCTTCGATATTAAGCGTGATTGCCCCGTCGGCGTGATGGAGGAGTGGCCGCGCCAGCGTGATATCGGCAACGATCTGACCTGGGATCGCGAAATCGGCTTGCTCGAGACCGTCGATTATCAAGGCGGCGACCGAACCGCCGCCGGGGCCCGGGATGCGGAGCGCGATTTCATGGCGTTCGCCGGTAAATGTAGGCGTTATTATACTTGACATACCCAACCGCCTAGCCTAGATCGTTTCCACAGAGGGAAACGAACATGGCATCCGCACTTTCAGCAAAGCACTTTCACGATGATGCAGCGGCCTTCGCGTATGTCGAGGCGCGGGTTTGGCCGGAAGGTCCGACCTGCCCGCATTGCGGCGGCGTGGAGCGCATCAGCAAGATGGGCGGCAAGTCCACTCGTCAGGGCCTTTACAAGTGCTACCAGTGCCGCAAGCCGTTCACCGTTCGCATGGGCACCATCTTTGAGGCTTCCCATGTGCCGCTGCATATCTGGCTACAGGCGATGTATCTGATCGCTGGCAGCAAGAAGGGCATTTCGAGCAACCAGCTTCACCGCACCTTGGGCGTCACTCTCAAGACCGCGTGGTTCCTGTCGCACCGTATCCGCGAAGCAATGCGCTCTGGCGACCTTGCTCCGTTCGGGCAGGGCGGCGGCGCGGTTGAGGTCGATGAAACCTACATCGGACGCAAGGCTGGCGCGGGCAATCCGAAGGGCGGTTGGGGCCACAAGATGGCTGTCCTTGGCCTGATCGATCGCAACAGTGGCCAGAGCCGGTTTTTCCACGTTGATGGCGGCAAGGAAATTCAGGGTATCGTGCTTGCTAACCTGTCACGCGAAGCCCGCCTGATGACCGACGAAGCCAGCATGTATCGCACCATTGGCAAGCAGTTTGCGGAGCATGGCGCGGTGCATCACTACAACAAGGAATATGTGCGCGGCGATATCACTACCAACACCATCGAAGGCGCTTTCAGCATCTTCAAGCGCGGTATGCGTGGCGTCTATCAATTCTGCTCGGAAAAGCATCTGCATCGCTATCTGGCAGAGTTTGAGTTTCGCTATACCAACCGCACCGCGACCGGCTGCAATGACGAGGATCGCGCCGAAGCCATGTTGCGTGGTATCGTCGGCAAGCGCCTAACCTATCAAACAGCTTCTGCGAGGGCCTGATGCCACCGAAAAAGAACCCCGAGCCGCAAAGCGAGCAAAGCAAGCGGTTCAAGGCCGAGGTAAGAAAGCGAACCAAAGGTGGGGACTTCGACCCCGCCGAGGCCGACGCCGTGATGGATAGGCTTGTGCGCCGTTCACCCCACGTTAGG
>JBDSOV010000170.1:0-7365 GCA_039914575.1 Sphingomicrobium sp. | reverse complement strand
CCAAGGGCTTTCGCAATCGATTGGGGCGCAAAGAGGGCGAGGGGGAATATGGCGGAAATACGCAAATATGGTGGGGACGCAATCCAGGCGATCCGCACTGCCAGTCAGGCGCATTATCATCTGTCGGCGATGGCCGACCGCAAGGCGAGCATGATGATGGCCGCCTCGTTCGTGGTGTTTACAATCAGCGTTGCCCAGGCGACGACGCGGGGGCATCTGCCGACACCGCTGCTGGTGCTCGGGGCCGCCGCGTTCTTCTCGGCGGTGATCTCAGCGATTGCAGTGATGCCGACAATCTATGGCGCCAAAGACGTTCAAGGTGAGCGCAATTTGATGTTCTTCGGTGGGTTCGCCGACATGAAGGAAGACGAATATGTCGCCGAAATGTTGGCGCGGCTGGCCGACCAGGAGCAATTCCTGGCGATGGTTGCCCGGGATGTCTACCAAAACGGCCAGGTGCTGGCGCACAAAAAATATCGCTTGCTGAAGTACGCATATTCGATTTTCATCCTCGGCCTGTTCGCCAGCGTCGTCGCATTCATCGCGGCCGGGGTGAGTTGAGGGGGCATGATGAGCGAGCCTGAGCCCAAACCAGAGCCGGCGGCGGTCGAGGTGCCTCGCAAGCCAGGGCCGGGCGATCCCGATTACGAATTCCCCAAAGAGGTTCACAACCTCCTGATGGCGGCCAATTCGACCAACATGACCTTGTCCGAAATGGCTGATTCGAAGGCCTCCATCCTGCTC
The DNA here is from genome assembly GCA_039914575.1 of Sphingomicrobium sp. Classification (GTDB taxonomy): domain Bacteria; phylum Pseudomonadota; class Alphaproteobacteria; order Sphingomonadales; family Sphingomonadaceae; genus Sphingomicrobium. Next base: position 6,621 of record JBDSOV010000170.1, on the reverse strand, counting down.
GGCGCGAGCTTCGTCGTCTTCTCGCTGTCGATCGGCAGCATCGCCGAGGGCAAGGCCAATTTCCCGCTTCTGGTGCTGACCAGCTTCTCGTTCGTGGCGACGCTGTTCGGCGTCATGACGGTGCGCCCAAACCGGATGCGCAAGGCCAAGGTTCCGTTGACGGGGAAGAAGGTCAATATCCTGTTCTTCGGCAGCTACATCGATTGTCCTCGCGAGGAATATGTCGACGAAGTGATGCGAGTGCTGAGTTCCGAGGAAGAGACCTATCGCCGCCTGGCGCGCGATCTGTGGGATCATGGCCACATCTTGCGCAATGACAAATATCGCTGGCTCTACTGGAGTTTCACCTTCTTCCTTTACGGAATGATCGTGACGGCGATCGCCCTGGTCGTGGACCTGCTGTTCATCCCCTAAAGCCAACCCGCCGCGCGATACCATTTGGCGGTGTCGGCGAGGCCCTGTTCGGTCGGGATTTGCGCAGCCCACAGTTCGGACAGAACCGCTCTGGCGGGATCGGCGACCCAGTCGGGATGGCTGAAATAAGCGGCGCGGTCGGGGGTCAGCTTGGCCCGGCTCCCACGCAGCAGTCGGTCGGCGCGGGCGGCGGCGGCCAGCGCCAATCGCGGCATCGAGATGGTCCGAACCTTGCGGCCAACCGCGGCTCCGAGCGCCTTGCCAAACTCGACATGGGTCCAGCCACTGTGGCCATCGTCGGGCTCGAGCGTCATGCCACTTGGCGCGGCGGGGGCGGCGAGGGCGAGCAGTAATCGGGCGAGATCGTCGGCGTGGAGCAAGGACAAGCGACCCGGCGGGGGGAGCAGGACGAGGCCGCGCGCTGCCATCTTGAACATGTCGAGCAATTCGCGGTCGCCGGGGCCGTAGATGGCGGGCGGTCGAACGATTGCGGTGGCGAGCGGGGAGGCGACGACCAGCGCTTCGGAGCGGGCCTTCGAGGCGCCGTAGAGCGATAGGGAAGGCTCGCGGGCGGCGAGTGAGCTGACATGGACAAAGCGTGATGTCCCGGCTTTCTCCGCCGCAGCCAGCACCGCTCCAGTGCCGATGACATTGCCCGCCTCATACCCCGCAACGTCAGGGGCGTTGACCAGTCCGGCGACGTGGATCACCGCATCGGCGTCGTCGACCAGGGCGGCCAGGCTAAAGGGTCGGTCGAGCGCGCCATCGACCCAGGTTATTCCATCGCGCGCCGGTTGCGGGCGGCGAGTGAGGGCGCAGACGGTGTGACCGCCGGCCAGCGCCGCATCGAGCAACCGCGCGCCGACGAAGCCGGTCGCGCCGGTGATCGCCAGCTTTAAAGCGGCGACCATGATCCCTCGGGCTGGTCCTCGAGCTCGCTGACTTTTTCGCCGGCGACCTTGTCGAGAATCGCGTCGAGCAACGGCTCAATCCCGTCGCCGGTCGCGGCCGAGACGATGAATGGCTCATGCCCTGCTGCCTTGGCCAATTTCTTCGCAATCTTCTTCAGTTCGGCGGGCCCAAGCAAATCGGTGCGCGACAAAGCGAGCACCTCGGGCTTTTCCTCGAGCCCCGCGCCATAAGCGGCAAGCTCGCCGCGCACGATCCGCCACGCCTCGACCGGATCGTCGCCGGCGGAATCAACCAAATGGAGCAGCACACGAGTGCGCTCGACATGGCCAAGGAAACGATCACCAATCCCGGCGCCTTCGGCCGCGCCCTCGACCAGACCAGGAATGTCGGCGAGGACGAATTCGCGCTGCTTGTGGCGAACCACGCCGAGCTGCGGTCGCAGCGTGGTGAAGGGATATTCGCCGACCTTGGCGACGGCGTTGGTGGTGCGGTTGAGGAAGGTCGATTTGCCGGCATTGGGCAGCCCGATCAGCCCGCAATCGGCCAGCAGCTTCAATCGCAGCCAGACATTGCGTTCCTCGCCCGGCCAGCCGGTGCCGTGCTGGCGGGGCGCGCGGTTGGTCGAGGTCTTGTAACTGGCATTGCCGCGCCCGCCGTCACCGCCCTTGAGGAAGTGGATCGTCTGGCCGACGTGGGTGAAATCGGCGAGCAGGCTGCGATCCTCGTCATCGGTGAGAATCTGGGTGCCGACGGGGACGCGGATAACCAGGTCCTTGCCGCCCGCGCCAGTCATGTTGGAGCCTGCGCCGCCCTTGCCGCGCGGCGCGCGGAAATGCTGGGTGTAGCGGAAGTCGATCAAGGTATTGAGCCCCGCCACCGCTTCGAACACGATGTCGCCACCCTTGCCGCCCTCGCCGCCGTTGGGGCCGCCATATTCCATGAACTTTTCACGCCGAAAGCTGACCGCCCCCGCGCCGCCCGCGCCGGAGCTAATAAAAATCTTGGCCTGATCGAGAAAATGCATGGGGGTGCCCTTAGGCGAAGGGGCGGCGGAAGGCGAGGGCGGGGTCAGCGGAGCGGCGCGATTGAGCGCCGGAAAGTCTCAAAAGTCGCACTACTCAATGAGACCTTCCGGGATTCCGGGGAAACTTCATGTTCACAAGCCTTGCACAGCCGTCCGAGCGGAGGCGGACTGTGTCGCTGAAACCATATTCGAGGTCGACCGCGAAGAGGAGGTGTGTATGGCATCGATCGAGGGGTTGAGGTGGGGACGCCGGAAATAAGTCATAGCCGCTCATGTGATTCTGAATAACCAATTCGGTTCGTATAGGAAAGGTGTTTTTGGTCGGATTGGGTTTGCCGCCTTTGGATGCCGTTGTCGCTTATGGGTATACCGACCCCCGACCCTGCCTAATGTGGGAGTGGTTTGCTTCGGGAGCGCGTTATTGGGCGACCATATCGGATTTCAGGCGGGCGCCCCGGTCTAGGGCGCCGCCCTTCATAAATCAGAACTCGAAACCAACCCCGCCGTTGGCGCCGACAGTCTGTTCACTGTCGTAGGTCAACCCGACCTTAAACGTGGCATTGCCGTCCTGCAGCCGATGCGAAGCGCCGATCGCGAAGGCCGCTTTGCCACGGTAGGTGCCGACGCCACCGGCAATCATCGTGCGGCCTTCGCCCGATGCCTGCGGCAGACCCGCCGCAGCCAGCGCGGCGGCAGTCCCGGCCCGGCCTTCCCGCTGCGCGTCGCGGACATCGAATGACAGATTGTCGAGCCTCGACGACAAGGCCGCGTCGGCGCTCTGGCGACTGGCCGTCTCGGCCGCAATCATTCCATTGGTCGCCGTCAACTGGCTGACGTTTACCGCGTCGGTACCTGCCGTTCCGGCCGCGACATTGACCACCCGGCGTTCACCGCCGACAGTCCCGACCGACACAGTATTGGCCTGATTGGCCACCGAATTGGCGCCGAGGGCGACGCTGTTGGTGGCCGTCGCGGTGACCGACGCCTGGAAGCCGATGGCGGTTGAATTGGTTGCCGCTGCATCCACTGTGGACAAGCGCCCGAGCGCGCTGGATCCGACGGCATTGGCCTTGGCGCTGTTGCCCAGCGCGGTGGTGTTGTTGGCAATTGCGTCGGCCTGCCACCCGATCGCGGTCGATCCGATTCCGGTGGCGTCGGCAAGAGCTCCAATGGCCGTGCTGTGGGTGCCGGTCGACATGCTGTTGGCGCCTATCGCAATATTGTCGTCCTGCGCGCCAACTACCGGCGGGCGAGCGGTGGCATTGGTGCCGATCGCGATCATGTTGAGTCCCGAAGCGGTAGCCAGATTGCCGCTGGCGATGCTGTTTTCGCCCGACGCGGTGGCACCGACGCCTGTGGCCGTCGAGCCGACGCCGCTCGCGGTGGCGAGAAAACCGACCGCCGTTGCATTATCGACCGGGGCCGACGCGGCTACACCGATCGCAACCGCGAATTGGCCACTTGCCGAAGCGGTGTTGCCAACCGCCGTGGAGCCATTGCCAGCCACTGAATCCGTGCCGCATTCGGTCCCGAGAAAGGCACTGTCATTGCAAGACGCGGTTCCGTCGGCACTGGCCGGTGTCGCGATTGCGACTAAGCCAAGTGCTAACGCCGATGTCGCGAGTATGTTTGTAATGTGTGCCATAATGGGTTCTCCCTGCTGATGATCCAGCAGTTACGTCGGCCACTCGTCCGCAGATGCGACCGCCTGATTTTTTTTCGTGATGTTTCTTGGTGAGTGGCCGAGGTCGGGAAAACGGGCGCGCGCCGCCTATAATAGCCCATGTCCGCAATGGGTCGAATGGAGCGTCGCAACGGCCGCAGTTCGGTAAAGGAAGTCGGCTCCCGGGTCAGGCCCGGGATGACGGGGGTTGCGCGACCACTGCGGCAATCTGGTTGACGGCGATCTCGCGCACCGCCGCTCGCGCTTGCCCCGTGCCTTCGGCGACTTCCTCGCCGACCAAGCTGTCGCCGATCGCCAGCAGCACCAGCCCGAGCGTGACCTTGTCCATCGGTCGGGTGTCGCCGGCGGCGCGGAAGTCGGCGACGATCGCGGCGATGGTGTCGATCACCGGCTTCAACGCGTCGCGCTGACGGGTCAGGGCGATCCAGCCGATCAGCTCGCCCGCACCCTCAACCGCGAAGGCGTCGAACATCGCGTCGACCACGTCGCGTTCGGTGGCGAGACCCTGGCGGCGGCGGGCGATGGCGCTGTTGATCGAGGCGGAGACCGTGGCGGCGATATCCTCGGCCAGCGCGCGGTGCAGGCCGGCGACCGAGCCGAAATGATGGAGCAAATTGGCGTGGGTGCGGCCGACCCGCGCGGCAACCGCCTTGAGGGTGATCGCGGCGGCGCCAGACTCCAGAAGTAGCGCGCGAGCAGCGGCAACCGCGGCGGCGCGGCTCTCTTCTTGGGTCAGGCGCTTACGGTTTTTCAAAGTAATTGACATTTATGTCAGCAATGGCCAGTTTCCATGCTCAATCCTTGGAGTGGATCAATGAATGCCGCAAGTGTGACCCCCGCAGACCTGACTATCACCCCGCGCGACCGCCGCTTCGGGCGCGAAGAGGCGACGCCGCGGCTGTGGCATGGCGGCAAGGTTGAGGCGACCGCGCTCTACAATGCGCTGTCGGCGACCTTCCCGGTGGGCGAGGCGTTTTTCGTCGAGAGCGTGCGCGCGTTCCGCGACGGGGCCGACCCCAAGTTGGCCGAGGACATCAGGAATTTCACGACGCAGGAAGTGGTCCACAGCCGAGAGCATCTGGCGTTCAACCGCCGCGCGGCGGATTCGGGATATGATTTGACCAAGCTCGAGGCGCAGGTCGAGAAGCGCCTGGCGATCACGCGATCCAAGCCCAAGATTGTCAGCCTGGCGGCGACCATGGCGCTGGAGCATTTTACCGCGATCCTGGCGCATGAATTGCTGGCCGATCCGCGGCATCTGGCGGGGGCCGACGAGGCGACCGCGGCGCTGTGGAAATGGCATGCCAGCGAGGAGATCGAGCATAAAGGCGTGGCGTTCGACACCTGGCTCCACGCGACCAGGGACTGGACGCGGGGCAAGCGATGGAAAGTGAAGTCGCTGGTGATGCTGTACGTCACACGCAACTTCGTGGTCGACCGCACCGCCGGCGCGCTTGAGCTGATGCGGCAGGACGGGGTTGAAGGGCCGCGCGCCTGGCTGCGGCTGGCCTATTACGCGCTGGGGTCGCCGGGGATGATCCGCAAGATATCTGGCGCGTGGCTGGCCTATTTCCTGCCCGGATTTCACCCGTGGACGATCGACGACCGGGCGCTGATCGCCAATTATGAGGCGGGCGCCGGGGCGGCGTTCGACAGCGACAAGAAGGTGCGGCGGGCGGCTTAGCCTTACGCCGCGATCGCGACCTCCTCTGCCGCCAGCGACTTCCAGCACAGGCGCGCCATGGCGTCGTCGCCACGCGCGCAGCTGTAGCGCGGGGCGGCGATTCCGGTGGGGAGGAAGCCAAGCTTTTCGAGCACCCGGCCGGACGCCGGATTGTCGATGAAGTAGGACGCTTCGAGCCGCGACAGTCCAAGCGCTTTGGCGATGGCCAACAATGCCAGCCCGGCCTCGGTCGCGAAGCCGCGGTTCCACTGCTCGCGGGCAATCCAATAGCCGAGCTCGACCGCGCCTGACGGACGCCGCCCGAGCCCGCCCGCGCCGACCAGCACCGGATCACCGGAAGTCCGCTCATAGATCAGGAAGCTGGGCAACACCGGATCGCGCGGGGCGGCAAGGAACGCTTCGGCATCGCGCAGGGCGAACGGCCACGGCGCGGTGGCGAGGTTGCGGACGATCGCCTCGTCGGCAATCGCCTGCGCCAGCGCCGGGGCGTCCTCCGCCCAGCCGGGTCTCAACAACAGTCGTTCGGTGCGCGCGAACATGGGTCTTCCCTCTCCGTATCCACCGCCCGCTAGGGCGGCGATGTTGCAGTTTCGGGAGAAGAATTGGACGCAAACAAAAAGGGAGGAGAGGGGGCTGCCCTCTTCTCCCTTGTCGAGACCTTAAGTCTCGTCTTGGGCTGCCCCCTCCCGGGAGCAGTCCTTTATCGACCGATCCCGCCTATTTTGTCGCCGCCGCCGGCATAATCGATTCTACGTGGACGTATTTGCGACCCAGCTTGCCGTCGCGGAAACACACGCGACCGTCGGTCAGTGCAAAAATGGTGTGATCGCGGCCCAGGCCGACATTGTCGCCCGGATACCATTTGGTGCCGCGTTGACGCACGATGATGTTGCCGGCGCGAAC
>JBDSOV010000161.1:0-2695 GCA_039914575.1 Sphingomicrobium sp. | reverse complement strand
TGCAAGCCGATGATGCGGGCGCGGTTCGGGCGGATCATTTCGGTCACGTCGGTGGTCGGCGTGACCGGCAATCCGGGACAGGCCAATTATGTCGCGTCGAAGGCCGGGTTGATCGGCATGTCCAAGGCGGTGGCGCAGGAAGTCGCGAGCCGCGGGATCACCGTCAATTGCGTCGCGCCGGGGTTCATGACCTCGGCCATGACCGATGCGCTCAATGAGTCGCAGAAGGATGCGATCCTCGGCCGCATTCCCTCGGGCGCGATGGGGACGGGCGACGATATCGGGGCGGCGGTGGTCTATCTGGCGTCGAGGGAAGCCGGATATGTCACTGGCCAGACGCTGCATGTGAATGGCGGGATGGCGATGCCGTGAGCGCTCGCTGGACGGCGAGCCCAAGGATGATGATCGCCGTCATGAGGCCAACCGGAACGAGCGTCAGCGCGGCAAGGTTGCGGGCCACCAGCGGCGCGATCCACACCAGTCCGAGCAGCGTTTTCTCCCACGGCAGCCAGCCATGGCGAACCGCATCGCGCCATAAGAAGGCGATCCCCGCGAGCAGCACGACAAAGTCGTAATCGAGCACGTAGGGGGTGGCGATCAACACCGTTGCGGTCACTGCCGCATTGCGCAGGTCGGGGCGCGCCGCGCGGGCCATCCACAAACTCGCGCCGATCGCGATGACGCTGGTGATCGCCTGCACGACGTAGGCCACCCCGATCCCGCCGCCCCAGCTGCGGATCGCGGAAAACGGGCTCATGATCTTTTCCCAGCCGGTGCTTCCGGCTTCGATCACCACGCGCCGTGTGAGCGGCAGGCTGTCGATGAATGCTTGCCACACCGGCCAGCCCCAGATCCCATAGCTCAGCGCGATCAGCCCCAGGCTGGATATGGCGGCGCCGGCGATCGCTCGCCAATTGCCCGTGACGAGCAGCAGCAACGGCAGCACCAGCGCGAACTGCGGCTTGTAGACCAGGCAGCCGAGCAGCAGGCCCGCCACGAACGGCCGCCGCTCGAGCGCCAGCAGGCCACCGCCGAGCAGCAGCGCGGTGAGGAAGCCGTTGTGGCCATGCATCACGCAGATCAGCGATACCGGCGCCGCGAGGACGAACAGCCACGCCTCGACCCGCCCGGTCATCCGGCGGATCAGCGCCGCAAACGGGATCAACGTCGCCGTCTGCCACAGCGCGAGCGCGGGGAGATAAGGCAGGGTAGCGAGCGCGGCCGCGAGCAGCAGGAACGGCGGCGGATAGTGCCAGCCATAATATTCCACCAGTCGCGGCCCGTGAAGCGCGCGCTGGACAACAAAATGCTTGTCCCAGTTCCAGACGTCAGCGGCCTGCCCGTCGAGCGCCATCCGCCCAGCGGTCCACACTTGCGAGAAGTCGGTCCCAATCGGCCGGCCGAGATAATCCAGCGTGCCCGACGAAGCGCCGATCAGGAAGGCCAGCACGGCGATCGACACTAGTCCCGCGACGAGTGCGATCCGGCGCGCCCGTTCGCGCGACAGCCAGCTACCGGTCGATATTGCCCCCATGTGTCTCTTCCTAAACTGCAACCGGGGCGAAATGCATCCCCAAGCCTGCACCCTTGTCGTCGCCAGCGCCACACCTATATCGCGGCAACACATCCATCATTTAGCGGATGCGCCACGCGCGTCCGGGGGCAGACAGAAGAGGAATCGCAATGGCCAAAGTCATCGGCATCGATCTGGGGACGACCAACAGCTGCGTCGCCGTCATGGAAGGCGGCAAACCCAAGGTCATCGAAAATTCTGAAGGCGCGCGCACCACTCCGTCGGTAGTCGCCTTTACCAAGGACGGCGAGCGGCTGATCGGCCAGCCAGCCAAGCGCCAGGCCGTCACCAACCCCGACAATACGATTTTCGCGGTCAAGCGGTTGATCGGTCGGCGGTTCGACGACCCGATCACCAAGAAGGACACCGAATTGGTGCCTTACAAGATCGTCAAGGGGTCGAATGGCGACGCCTGGGTCCAGGCCGGCGGCAAGGATTACAGCCCGTCGCAGGTTTCGGCCTTCACCCTCCAGAAAATGAAAGAAACCGCCGAGGCCTATCTCGGCGAGACCGTCACCCAGGCGGTGATCACCGTCCCGGCTTACTTCAACGATGCCCAGCGCCAGGCGACCAAGGACGCCGGCCAGATTGCCGGTCTCGAAGTGCTGCGCATCATCAATGAGCCGACCGCGGCGGCGCTCGCCTACGGGCTCGACAAGAATGACGGCAAGACGATCGCGGTCTACGATCTTGGCGGCGGCACGTTTGACGTCTCGATCCTCGAGATTGGCGACGGCGTGTTCGAGGTAAAGTCGACCAACGGCGACACCTTCCTCGGCGGCGAGGATTTCGACGCCAAGATCGTCGAATATCTGGCCGACAAGTTCAAGGCCAAGGAGGGTATCGACCTCAAGACCGATCGCCTGGCGCTGCAGCGGCTCAAGGAAGCCGCCGAAAAGGCCAAGATCGAGTTGAGTTCGGCTCAGACCACCGAAATCAACCAGCCGTTCATCACCGCGCGGATGGAAGGCGGATCGACCACCCCGCTCCACCTGGTCGAGACAATTACCCGCGCCGACCTCGAGAAACTGGTCGACGACCTGATCAAGCGCACGCTCGAGCCGTGCCGCAAAGCGATCAAGGATGCTGGGATCGACGCCTCGGCGATCGACGAAGTGGTGC
>JBDSOV010000152.1:0-2765 GCA_039914575.1 Sphingomicrobium sp. | reverse complement strand
GAGCGCAATGATGGCACGGAAGAATAGGGAGGGCTAGGGCAATGAGTCGTTTTCGCATGTGGTCGATGACCGGAACTTGCATCGCCGCACTTGGTGTCGCTTCGCCGGCCTTGGCGCAGGCGGCGTCAGAGCAACAGGTACAGTCGGCCAATCCTCAAGCGGTCGAGGCGAACAATGCGCGTGACGACGAGGTGATTGTCGTCACGGCGCAAAAGCGCAAGGAGGCGATCCTCGACATTCCGCAGTCGGTGACAGTCGTAAGCGGGGAAACGCTGGAGCGGCAACAGGCCACCACATTCGAACAATATCTGAACCAGATTCCTGGACTTAGCATCACCGAATCAGAGCCTGGCTCGACGCGGCTGACGCTTCGCGGCGTCAATACGGGCGGCGTAAGCTCGACCGTTGCCGTTTATGTTGACGAAATGCCGTTCGGATCTAGCAGCGGCCTGGTGAACGGCGCGATTCTCACGGGCGACATCGACCCGTTCGACATTGCCCGGATCGAGGTGCTGCGCGGACCACAGGGCACGCTCTATGGCGCAAATTCTCTTGGCGGCATTTTCAAGTATGTCAGCAATGAACCGAAGCTTGGGGAGTTATCGGGACGCGCACGCGCCGGCGTCGAGTTCGTGGATGACGGTGGAACTGGCTACAATGCCAACGGACTGATAAATGCACCGCTCGGCGACAAGGCGGCGTTCCGGGCTAGCGGCTTCTACCGCAAGCGGGCCGGCTGGGTCGATGCCCTCCCACAGGACGTCAATTTTTTAAGCCTCTTTGATCCCTCGGGGAACACTTTTGTCACCGCACGCTCGATCGATGACAATAACATCAACGGCAACGAGTCATACGGAGGCCGCGCGTCGGTGCTATTCCAGCCGAGCGAGCCGCTAACGATTCGACTCACAGCCTATCTCCAGAATCTCAAGACCCACGGCTCGAGCAATGTGGAAGTGGATCCCGATGATCTGGATCCGATCAACGGCGAGTATGACCAGACGAACTTCGTTCCGGAGTTCAACGACGTCACCTACCGGATCTTCAACGCCACGGTCGACTATGATTTCGGCTTTGCAAATCTGGTGTCCGCCACGAGCTACGGAAAGCTGAAGACGGACTTCCGCACGGAAGCGACCCTGGCCCTTGCCGGCGCCTTCAACTCCGTCTTCGGCCCACTGAGCCCATTCCCGGGTGGTATTCCCGGTGCGTTCCCGGCTCAAATCACCACCGACACTCTCGGGGTCGCCCAAGACCAGGTGACGGGCTTGAAGAAGTTCACCCAGGAATTGCGGCTGGCGTCGCCTTCGAACAACAGGTTCGAATGGATGGTCGGCGCCTATTACACGAAGGAAGAGGGCGTCATCGACCAGCACATCAACGGGGTTGTGCTGGCTAATCCCGGAGAGCTGGAGGACGAGCTTACGGATCTGCTGTTCGCCAGAGTGGATTCAACATATAAGGAATATGCTGGGTTTGCCAATGCGACATGGCACGCGACGGACCGGTTCGACATCACGGCCGGGGCTCGATGGAGCCACAATAAGCAGGATTCCTCGCAAGTCGTGGGCGGTCCCTTTGCGCCGCTTCAGTTCGGAGCCATTCCGGACTTCGAGGACGGGCATTCGAGCGAGAGTGTGTTCACTTATTCACTCTCACCGCGTTTTGAGCTGAGTGACAACACGGCCGTCTACGCGCGCATTGCGAAAGGCTACCGTCCTGGCGGCCCGAACGCGGTTCCTCCTCTCAGCAGCGTGGCGCTCGAGACATTTCCGACCACGTACGACGCCGATACGCTGACTAGCTACGAAGTTGGATTGAAGCACAGCCTTGGCCGGCGTTTCTCTTTCGATCTTGCCGCTTACCACCTGAAATGGGACAATATCCAAGTCTTCGGTGCGGTTAACAGCTTTGGCTTCAACGCCAATGGCGGCGGAGCAATCGTCAACGGCCTGGAGGGAAGCTTGAATGTTCGGCCGATGCGCGGCCTGAATCTGTCGGTCAACGGGGCATGGATGGACGCTGAGCTGACCGAGGACACGCTGGCGCTCGTCGGCGGGGAAGACGGGGACACGCTCCCTTATACGCCGAAGTTCAGTTTCGCCATCAATGCCGATTACGAATGGACCCTATCTTCTATTGGCAACGCTTACGTCGGCGGCAGCTTGCGTTATGTCGGCACTCAGCGCGCCGGCTTCCGCTCGGAGTTCACGGGCGAGGTGGTAGATGAGGTTCCGATATTCGCTCCTTTGCCGCAGCGCAAAATTCCTGACTTTGCGACGCTAGACCTAAGGGCGGGCGTGGATTTCGGGAAATACTCAGTCGAAGCATTTGCGCGAAACGTGACGAATTCCCACGGCATCACGTCGCTTGATGAGGCGACCGGAATTCCCGGCGGCGGCAACTATGCTGCCTTCATCCAGCCACGCACCATCGGATTGACGCTCACGGCGGGCTTCCGAAAGGGGGAATGAGCATGCGAATTTTGAAGTGGGCACTAGCCGCGCTTGCGACCCTCGCCATACCGGCGTCAGGCCAATCACCGGCGCAGCTGCAACCGATTAAGACCAATACGGCGGTTTCATCTACGGCGCCCCTGCCTTCCACCACGGCCCAAGGCTCTGCCTCGCCTCAACTTGTCAAAAGCGACGTAGATGCTTGGCTCGACGGCTTCATGCCATATGCGTTGAAAGCGGGTGCGATTCCCGGCGCCGTAGTCGTGGTGGTCAAGGATGGAAAGCCGCTGACCATGCGGGGATTCGGCT
>JBDSOV010000059.1:0-2927 GCA_039914575.1 Sphingomicrobium sp. | reverse complement strand
GATCTTCTCGACGGTGCTCACTTTGCTCATCGTCCCGGCAAGCTTCAGTATCGCGGTCGATGTCGAGAGCTGGTTCGGGCGCAAGTTCGGCAAGTTGATCGACAATGGCGAGCCGCACCGGCCGATGACCGAGCCGCTTCCGGCGGAGTGATTGTCGGCGGAGTGACATCAACCGGCGACCGGTTAAGGTGCCCGCGATGAGCCGCGCTCCGGATCTCGCCCGATTCAATCCGGCCCAGCCCGGCACGAGGGGCATGAAGCTCGCCGCCACCGGGCTGCTGGTGGTGATGGCGATCGTGTTCATCGCCGCGCGCGCGTTCGAGCCGAGCTATCCGGAACTGGCGTGGGTCAAGGCGTTCGCCGAAGCGGGGATGGTCGGCGGGCTGGCCGACTGGTTCGCGGTCACGGCGCTGTTCCGCCACCCGCTCGGCCTGCCGATCCCGCACACCGCGATCATTCCGCGCAACAAGGACCGCATCGGCGAGGCGCTGGCCAACTTCCTCAAGGAGAATTTCCTGATCGCCCCGGTGGTCGCGCGGCGAATGCGGAATATCGACCTGGCCGGCGCAGCTGGCCGCTTCCTCCAGGCGCCGCAGGGCGAGGAAACCCGGATCCGCCAGGGTGCGAGCCGGCTGATCGCGGACCTGTTCGAAAGTCTCGACGACGAACGACTGGGCGGGCTGGTGAAAAGCGCCATTTCGGGCCGGCTGCGGCAGGCCGAGATCGCGCCATTGCTCGGTCATGCGCTGGCCTCGTCGATCAATGAAGATCGCCACGTGCCGATGCTCGAAGCGGCGATCCGCTGGACCAGCCGCGCGCTCGACGCCAACGAGAGCCTGATCCGCGAGATGGTCAAGAAGCGCACCAATTGGGTGCTCAAACTGGCGGGAGTCGATTCGCGATTATCCGATTCGATCATCGATGGCCTGAAGAAGCTCACCGTCGACATGCATACCGACCCGGCGCACCCGGTGCGGATGCGGATCGAGCAAGCGCTGGCCGACCTCGCCAACGACCTCCAGACCAAGCCCGAGACGCAGGCGCGGGTGGAGGAACTTAAGTTGCAATTGCTCGACAATAGATCGGTCGGGCTGTGGCTCGATACGTTATGGCAAAAGGGCCGCGAGGCGATGATCCGCGCCGCGCGCAACCCCGACGCGGCAATGGCCGGGAAGCTCGGCGATGTGTTGAAATCGATGGGCCAGAGCCTCGAGAAGGATGTCCGCATCCGCAACGCGATCAACCAGTTCGCGCGCCGCGCGGTGGCCGGCATGGCAGCCAGCTACGGCAGCTCGATCGTCAAATTGGTCAGCGAAACGGTGCGCGGCTGGGACGCCCAAACGATCACCAACCGGCTCGAATCAGCGGTCGGCCGCGATCTCCAATATATCCGCATCAACGGCACGTTGGTCGGTGGTCTTGTCGGTCTTGCCCTTCACGCGCTCGACACAATTTAACCAGGGGAATATCCATGAACAAAGTTGCACTCGCCCTCGCGCTCGCCACCGCCGCGCCAGTCATTGCCCAGCCCGCTGCAGTTGCGCCCGCTTCCCAGCCGGTGACCGTGATCCACGCCGGGACGCTGATTGCGGAAGCAGGCAAGGCCCCGCGCCGCAATGCCAGCGTCATTGTTCGGGGGCGGACCATCGCCGAAGTTCGGGACGGTTTCGTCGACGTTGCGGGCGCACGCGTGATCGACCTGCGCGGTGCCACGGTGCTTCCAGGCCTGATCGACAGTCATGTCCATCTGTCGGGGCTCGATGACCGGCTCCAGGCGCGGCTCCAGGCGTCGGGCCGCGACAATGAGGATGAGGCATTCACCGCGATCCTCAATGCCCGCAAGACATTGCTGGCCGGCTTCACCACGGTGCGCGACCTCGGCGGCGACCCGCGGCTGGTGCTGTCGCTGCGCGATTCGATCAACGCCGGTCAATTTTCGGGCCCGACCATTCTCTCGGCGGCGCGGATGGTGTCGGTGTCGGGCGGGCATGGGGACGGGCGCAACGGTGCCAATCGCGGCCTCGCCAGCCTGGTGACCGAGCCCGGCAACACCTGCAACGGTGCCGACGATTGCCGCCGCGCGACGCGCGAGCAGGTCAGCGCAGGCGCCGACGTGATCAAATTCGCTGCCACCGGCGGGGTGCTCAGCAACGTTCCCGGCGGGCTCAACCAGCAGATGATGGACGACGAGATGCGCGCCGTGGTGGTGACCGCGCGAACTTTCGGTCGCAAGGTCGCAGCCCATGCCCACGGCGTCGAAGGGGTCAATGCCGCGCTCCGCGCCGGAGTCGATTCAATCGAGCATGGCACCTTCACCAATGAGGAAAGCTTCCGCCTCTACAAGCAGACCGGCGCCTATTACGTCCCGACCCTGCTCGCCCCCGCTGCGGCGCTCGCCGACGGGCTGCGCGGCGCCCTGACCACCGCCCAATTTGACAAGGCCCGCGCCGCCGCCGGCAATGCCGAAAAGAGCTTCGCCGAAGCGATCCGCCGCGGCGTCAAGATCGCCTTCGGCACCGATACCGGAGTCAGTCCGCACGGCCGCAACGCCGAGGAATTCGCGCTGATGGTGAAAAACGGAATGAGTCCCGCGCTGGCAATCCGCTCGGCCACCGTCGATGCCGCCGAACTGCTCGGGATCACTGCCAAAGCAGGGACGATCGAGCCCGGCAAGGACGCCGACATCATCGCCGTCGACGGCGACCCAATCGACAATGTCCGCTTGCTCGAGCAGGTCGGCTTCGTGATGAAATCGGGCCGGGTTCACAAGCTCGGCGGCCAGCGCCAGCTGACCTCGGCCGATTAGCCCGCGCTCACCCGCTCGATCGTCGCGCCGACAGCCTGCAATTTCTCCTCGAGCCGCTCATAGCCGCGGTCGAGGTGATAGACGCGCAGCACTTCGGTCTCGCCCTCGGCGGCGAGGCCGG
>JBDSOV010000035.1:0-2865 GCA_039914575.1 Sphingomicrobium sp. | reverse complement strand
CGCCCGGATCCTTGTCGCGCGCCACCGATTTGCGCTCGGGCAAGCCCAGCCAATCAACCCCGGAGCTTCGCGGCTACGGCGTCGGCGCGCAGATCCTCGCCGCCTTGGGGGTTCACGACATGATCCTCTTGACCAACACCCGCCATGCCCCGGTCGGGCTTTCTGCCTACGGCCTCGCGATTGTCGAGGAACGAGGCATTGCCTCGCTCCCTATTATGACGACGGAGCGCTGACATGGCCAAGATCCTGATCGCCGAAGCGCGTTTCTACGCCCACCTGAATGACATGCTCCTCGCCGGCGCCCGCGCCGCGATCGAGGCGGCGGGCCACGCCCACGAAACCATCATCGTCCCCGGTGCGCTCGAGCTGCCCGGCGCGATATCGCTGGCGGCGGAAGGCGGGCGCTATGATGCGTTCGTCGCGCTCGGCGTGGTCATCCGCGGCGAGACATATCATTTCGAAATCGTCGCCGGCGAAAGCGCGCGCGGCCTGCTGGCGCTGACGCTGGACGGCATCGCAGTCGGCAACGGCATCCTGACGGTCGAGAATGAGGCCCAGGCCATCGTCCGCGCCGACCCTGCCCAAGCCGACAAAGGCGGCGACGCGGCCAAAGCCGCGCTGGCGATGCTGGCGCTGAAAGAAAAGTTCGCCGGTTAGCTCAGCGCCAACCACACCTCGTTGCGCCGCAGCGGCCCCGGAATCACCGGCGAATTGTAGAACGCATATTCGGGCTCGGCCGCGCTTTTCTCGCCAGTGCGCGCCAGCCAGCCGCGCAGTCGATCCTCGGCATCGGCCAGCATCGGGTCGTCGGCGCGACCCGTAAAACTTACCACCGCCACTTTGCGCGGCGGCACATCGACCAATTCGATTCCGTCTGGCGCCTCGGGAAGGTTGTCGGACGTCCGCCCCGCGGGCATCACGAACCGAGTCCGCCACGCGCCCTCCATGTCATCATCGAACAACGGCGGGTCACTGGCCATCGGGTCGCCCGAATCCTGCATCACCGGCACCGTCATGTCGATTTTCTCGCCGTCCCGCGACTTGGCGAAGATGAAATCGGCGATGATCTCGAAGCCCTGGCCGAGAGCCGCCTTGCGCGATCCCTGAACGACGGTCTCGGCCACGGTCATGGCCGGATAATCGCGAATCTGGAAATCGCCGTCGGTCTTGAGCGGTCGATAATCGGGCTCCTCGGTCTTGCGTTCTTGCAGGACATAGAAAGCGCCGCCGATCAGCGCCGCTCCGGCCAGCGCCGCGCCCGCCACCAACCCGCGTTGAACCGTCATTTCCATCGCTCGACTCCCATAACATTATGGAGTCGAAACTCGGTCAGGCCGCGCCCTGTTCCACCATCTTTGGATAATCGGTGTAGCCTTCGGACCCTTGCGAGTAGAAAGTCTTCGAATTCCATGGATTGAGCGGCGCGTCGGTCCGCAGCCGCTCGGGCAGATCGGGATTGGCCAGGAACGTCCGGCCGAAGCTGATTGCGTCGGCCACTCCAACGTCGAGTGTGGCCGCGGCATTGCTCCCGTCATAATCGCTGTTGAGGACGATCTTGCCCGAATAGACCTTGCGCATCGACGGGCTGGCGGGCGGCTCGTCGGTGGCGCGGAAGGTCGAGTGAGACCCCGGTTCGCGAAGCTCGATCCACGGCACCATGAGCGCCTCCAGCCGCGCTGCAGCAGCGGTGAACAGGCCGTGATTATCGCTATCGTCGCACCCTTGCGATTCGCCGACCGGGGATAAGCGAATGGCGGTGCGGTCGATCCCGACTTCGGCGGCCACTGCGTCCACCACCTCGGTCATGAAGCGCAGTCGATGGTCGACCGATCCGCCATAATTGTCGGCCCGCTGATTGGTCCCGTCGCGCAAAAACTGGTCGATGAGATAGCCATTGGCGCCATGAATCTGGACCCCGTCGAACCCCGCGGCAATGGCATTGCGCGCGGCCGCCGCATAATCGCCGAGGATCCGCTCGATGTCGTCGAGGCTTGCGGCCAGCGCTTCGGGCAGAGCGAGTTTGCCGGCATAAGTATGCGCCGGATTGGGCGCGGTCGTCGCCGAGGCGGAGATGTTGCGCATTCCGCTGACATTGTCGTGGACCAGCCGTCCCATGTGCCACAGTTGCGCGACGATCCGCCCGCCCGCATCGTGCACCGCGCCGACCACCGGCTTCCAGCCCTCGACTTGGCTCTCGGACCACAGCCCCGGCGCATTGGGCCATCCCAGCCCCTCGCGGCTGATTCCCGTGGCCTCGCTGATGATCAGCCCGGCGCCGGCGCGCTGCGCATAATAATCACGCTGCAAATCGGTCGGCACGCCGTCGCGGGTCGCCCGGCCGCGGGTCAGCGGGGCCATTAGGATGCGGTTGGGCAGGCGGAGCGCGGGGCTGAGCTCGATCGGGTCGAACAGGCTGGGCATAGAGCGGCTTTCTGCTATCGGCGCGGCCATGACGGTCGAACCCCAAGCCACGCAAATAGTTTCGAATCGAAACGATTCAAGCGCGCAGCGCTGGGCGTTCCTTGCTTTGCTGGTCGGCAATATCGCGCTTGCCGCCGGTCCGTTCCTCGTCCGTCACGCCGGGGTCGGGCCGGTCGCCGCTGGCTTCTGGCGGATGGCGCTGGCACTGCCATTCCTGTTGCTGGTCGCGGTAATGGTTCGCCAGCCATTGCGCTGGCCGCGCGCCGCCTTGGTCGGGGCGATCGGGCTCGCCGCCTTCTTCTTCGCCGCCGATCTTGCCGCGTGGCACGCCGGGATCCTGCTGACCAAGCTCGGCAATGCGACCCTGTTCGGCAATCTGTCGAGCTTCCTGTTCGCCGCCTGGGGGCTGTGGCTGGTGCGCAAATGGCCGTCGTGGGTCCAGGC
>JBDSOV010000017.1:0-4475 GCA_039914575.1 Sphingomicrobium sp. | reverse complement strand
AGCCAGCGCCACCGCGCCGCCTGACCCGCCTTCTCCGACCACCACCGCGATCAGCGGCACCTTCAATGCCAGGCATTGCTCGGTCGACCGGGCGATCGCCTCAGCCTGGCCGCGCTCTTCGGCCTGCACCCCCGGGAACGCGCCCGGCGTATCGACCAGTGTCACCACTGGCAGACCGAAACGGTCGGCCAGGGCCATCAGCCGGATCGCTTTGCGATAGCCCTCGGGCTTGGCCATTCCAAAATTATGCTTGAGCCGCGACGCGGTGTCGTCGCCCTTCTCATGCCCGATCAGCATTACCCGCTTGCCGCCGATCCGCGCCAGCCCACCGATGATCGCCGGATCGTCGGCAAACGCCCGGTCCCCCGCAAGCGGCAGGAAGTCGTCGGTCATACCGGACACAAAATCTTTAAAATGCGGTCGGTCGGGATGCCGCGCGACCTGGGACTTCTGCCACGGCGTCAGCCGCGCATAAGTGTCATTGAGCAACTTGGCCGACCTGGATTCGAGCCGCGCCACTTCGCTGTCGATGTCGATCGACCCGGCGCTCGCAGTTTCGCGCAACTCGGTCAGGCGCCGTTCGAGTTCGGCGATCGGTTTTTCAAAGTCGAGATGGAGCATGGTCGGCGCGGGGGTTAGGGCGGGGACGAGGAATCGTCAACGCGGACGAGCCTTAAGGCTTACGTGCCAGCGGATGCCGCTCGTTGACCAATTGCACCAGCCGCTCGCTATCGACATGGGTGTAAATCTGGGTTGTCGCGATATCGGCATGGCCAAGCAACGTCTGGAGCGCGCGCAAATCCGCGCCGCCAGCCAACAAATGCGTGGCGAAAGCATGGCGAAGGACATGCGGGCTGACCCGTTCGGGCGCGATCCCCGCTTGGCCTGCCAGCCCGCGCATGATCTGGAACAGGCGCACCCGGCTGATATGCCCGGTGCGGCTCGGAAACAGCCACGGCCCGTCGGCATGCTGAGCCGACCAGCGCTCGACTACGTCCGCCGCGCGCGACGAAACCGGCACCAGCCGCTCCTTGTCGCCCTTGCCCCGAACGATCAGAAATGGCTGGCTTTTGCGAAACGCGCGCCTCGGCAGCGACACCAATTCGCTCGCCCGAAGCCCCGATCCGTAGAGCAATTCGAGCAAGGCAAGGTTGCGAAGCGCGCCCGGCTCGTCGCTTGCAGCCTTGTCTTCGGCGGCCCGGAACATCGCATTGATGTCATCGGAATCGAGGATCCGCGGCAATGGGCGAACCTGGCGCGGCCGGGGCAGCGCCGCTGCAGGATTGTCGGCGCGAATCCCCTCTTCCTGAAGAAACCCGTAAAATCGCCGAAGCGCTGCCGATCGCCGCGCCAGCGTCGCCGAGGCGAGATCGGACCACGCCGGGGCAAGGCGCTCGAGCGCCTCCATCGACGCCGTGCCGAGGCTTGGGACGATCGCCGCCGCCGCCGACAGGTCGCTGCGATAGGCCGACAAGGTATGCCGCGAGGCCCCAGCTTCCGACGCCAGCATGTCGAGGAAGAGGTCGACCAGCGCCTGATCGTCGCCGGTCACGTCCGCGACAGCGCCTCGGCGGCGATCATGCGGGCGGCGAACTGCTGTCCGTTGCGGTTGAGAGCGGTGGTCAAGTGGAACAAATGAAAGCCGGGCACCGAGTCGAAGCCCGGCGCCTGCATCCCCACCGCCGCCATCAGCGCCACAGTTCCTGCTTGCTGCCGCACTGACGCGCCATCGATGATCCGGGTCCATTCCGACTTCCCGCCAAGCCCCAGTGAGTGGCGACGGCTGAGTTGCCCCGCAGCGCTGGTGCTGATGCGGCCAAGCCCGGCCAAACCTGCCACGAGCAAAGCGCTGCGCTGCTTGCCCGCGCTGTCATCGCGCGAAATAAACGAGCCGAGCCTGCCGCCGCCAAGGTCTAGCCCCTGCGTGGTCGGCACACCAAGCACGAGCATCGCCCAGCAGCGATCGGCAAATCGATCGTCCATATCGTCGACCACCCGCGCCCAGCGCGCCGCTTCGTGATCGAACCCGCCGGCGAGCAGCGCCGAAATCAACTCGGGCGCGACCTCCTGTAAATCTTCGTCAGGGAAGATCCGAATCGCCGCCCGCGCCAACAAGGCGCGGGTCGCCTCGCGCTCAATCGATCCCTTG
Organism: Sphingomicrobium sp.; assembly: GCA_039914575.1. Lineage (GTDB taxonomy): Bacteria > Pseudomonadota > Alphaproteobacteria > Sphingomonadales > Sphingomonadaceae > Sphingomicrobium. The sequence goes on along the minus strand of JBDSOV010000017.1, from coordinate 2,326 downwards.
GCGCGGTCGAGCAATTGGCGGATCGCGCCGACTTTGTCGTCGAGCTTCTTGCCGGCCACCGCCAGGCGCACCTGCCACGCATCGCTCTGCCCCAAATCGCTCGGGTCGGTCAGGTCATAGATCTCGGCATAAAGGTCGATCAGCGCATGCGACGAGAACACGCCCAGCCCGGTCGCGATGCGTGCCGAGGCCAGACGTTGCTCGGCACTCAGCACCGGAGCTCGCGCCTGCCACGCCCGCACTTGCGGGCTGGCGGCGGCCATCAACGCCGCCGGCGGAATCATCCCGGTCGCCGTTGCCAGCCCGAAGCGCCACGCATTGAGTCGCTTGACCGGTTCCCATTCGACCGTCACCGAGCGCGCCGTATCCGCGCCCGCGCCGACCACTTTGTCGGCCAGCACCAGGTCGATCGGATCATGGCGCCCGCGCCGCCGGGCAGCTTCGATATCCGCCGCCGCGACCGCACTGTTGCCCGACAACGAGGCACACATTGCTCGGGCCAAAGGCGCAATCGACCGTTCGACTTTGCCAAGCCCGACTTCGAGCGGACACAAAGCCGATGGATCGGCATTCGCAAGCGCGCTCTGCACACCGACCTGAAATAATTTCGGCGTGAAATCGCTGACATCGACCGCCGACACCAGCATCCGCGCGCCATCGGCCTCGCCCATCCGGAGTAATAGCCAGGCGCGCTCCGCGACCCAATCCGCCGGATTCACATCGGCCGGCGCGGCGGTGTTGGTCAGCAGCGCGTTGCGCAGCACGATATGGCCCCAGCGCGACGCCAAGGGCGTATCGGTCCGCCGCATCAGCACCGACAGGAATTTTCCGCTCGACCGGCCCCACGGGCGTTTCCCGAGCCCGGTCTGCACCGCCGGCAATGGGCCGACGCTCGACGGATCGCGCCGCGCGTCCGACGGTAGTTCGATCGGCGGCGCAACCTCGACCACCATCGCATCGGCCGCCTCAAGCGGTGTCAGCCCCGCCAGACCGCTTTCGATCACGGTGCTGCTTTCGCCCGGTTGGGCGGATGGTGCTGGCGACGGCGACGGCGTCGGGGACGGCGTCGGTGACGCCGCTGGCTCGCCGAACCCCGGCGGCAAGATCGATTCCTGGGCCAGCGCGGGAATGGCAATCGCCATCACCGCTGCCGCCAGCAGCAGTTTATTGCGCGGTCGGTGCACGGCTGACGTCGGCCTCGATCTTGGTCAACGGAACCTCATGGGTGCTCGATGACAGGAAATAGACGCCGCCGACCAGCAGCAGGACGAGGATGATAAGGAATAAAGCGCCGCGCGACATTGGCTTCCAATGCTTCAAAAGGACGTGATCGCGGTCTTTTGCCCGACCATGCATCCCCATGTATAGCCCCTAGACCGTGCAACAGCTCACACAACGCCTTGATAAACCGATTGTCCTCGTCGGCCTGATGGGGGTAGGCAAGTCGACCGTTGGCCGACGCCTCGCCCGGAGGCTCGGCCTGCCGTTCGTCGACAGTGATTCGGCGATTGAGGACGCCGCTGGATTCACCGCGGACGAAGTCTACGAAAAATATGGCGAAAAAGACTTCCGCGACGGCGAACGGCGGCTGGTCGCGCGGCTGGTCGAGGGTCACGTCGGGGTGATCGCCACCGGCGGCGGCGCCTTCGTCGATCCGCGCACGCGTTTATTGCTCAACGCCCGCGCCATCACCGTCTGGCTCGACGCCTCGATCGACGTGCTCAGCGAGCGTACCGCGCGGCGCGACACCCGTCCCCTACTGCGCAACGCCGATCCCAAGGCAACGCTTGAACGGCTCGCCGACGAACGCCGCCCGTCTTATGCCGAAGCGCATATCCATATTCGCAGCGGCGTCGGCGGTCATTACGAGGTGGTCGAGGCGATCATCGTCGCGCTGGACCAGCATCTGCCGCGATGATCAGCATTCCTGTCGGCCACGACGACACCGCGCATGAGGTGCTGGTCGGAGACCTCTCGGCCGCGCTCGACCGGATCGTCGCGCTTGGTGACGGCCAGCCGTTACCATTGGTCACTGATTCCCGCATATTCGCCTTGCATGGCGCCATGCTTGCTCCAATCGCGCTCCAGCCGCCCATCCTGGTCGCCGAAGGCGAAGCGGGCAAGGATTGGAATGGCCTCGCCGCCATCATTTCCGGCCTCGCCGAGCGGGGAATCAGGCGCGGCACCCCGATCCTCGCTTTTGGCGGCGGCTCGGTCGGCGATGTCACGGGCCTCGCCGCTTCCTTGTTCAAGCGCGGCTGCCCGGTGATTCACATTCCCACCACCCTGCTCGCCCAGGCCGACAGCGCGATCGGCGGCAAGACCG
>JBDSOV010000252.1:0-6125 GCA_039914575.1 Sphingomicrobium sp. | reverse complement strand
CGGGCAGCCCGACCCCGGTGTCGTTGACGTCGATCACCACCTGATCCTTGACCTTCCGAACGCGCACATCGACGCGGTCGCCGTCGAAATTGGTTTCGCCGCGATTGCGCCTGACTTCAATCGCTTCGACCGCATTCTTGACAACGTTGGTCAGCGCCTGGCTCAATTGCCGACGATCGCACACTAATGGAATATCGGCTTTCGCCGGGTCAATGCTGAACGCAATCCCGGGATGCGCAACTTCGTGCAGGAATAGCGCCGCGCGGGCGATTTCGTGAATATTCTCTTCTTTGAACACCGGTTTGGGCATGCGCGCAAAATTGCTGAACTCGTCGACCATGTTGCGCAAATCGCCGACCTGGCGAATGATTGTCCCGGTCAGCCGCTCGAACGTTTCCTTGTCCGACGTCACTTCCTCGCCATAGCGCCGCTGGAGGCGCTCAGCGGCGAGCTGGATCGGGGTCAGCGGGTTGCGGATTTCGTGCGCGATGCGCTGCGCGATGTCGGACCAGGCGGCGCGGCGCTGATCGGTCAATTGCTCGGTAATGTCGTCGAAGGTCAGCACCGCGCCATCGGCATAGCGCACCCGCTTGACCGCCAGCGTGCGCTGGCCGCCCTCGGCGGCGATCGCGACATTGGCATCGCGCGCCTCGCCGGTCATGAACTCGGCAAGATCGGCGGAGATGTCCTTGAGATTGCGTCCTTCTATCTCCTCACCTTCGGGCTCGAGCAGATTTTCGGCCGAGCGGTTGACCAAAAGGATGCTGCCCTTGGCATCGAGCGCAACCACGCCCGCGGTAACGCTCGACAGCACTGCCTCGATGAACGCGCGGCGGGTTTCAAGCTGCTCGTTGGCACTGACCAGAGCCCCGGTCTGCTCCTGCAATCGCCCGGTCATTCGGTTGAAGGCGGTCGACAGCAAGGCGATCTCGTCATGCGGTTCGGCAACCGGCACGCGGGTCGAGAAATCGCCCTCTTCGACCCGGCCTGCGGCAGCGACCAATTGGCCGACCGGGCGCACCAGGCGATCGGCGATCTTGAGCGCGGTGAAAATCGCCAGCCCGACGATGGTCAGCGCGCCGAGCAATAGCGCTGCGTTGAACCGCAACTGATAGAGCCGCGATCGATCGACCATTTCGCCGTAGGTTCGCTGAACCTCGTTGGCCCGCGTGATCTGCTGCTGAAACTGGGGATCGAATACGCGCGCGGCATAGACGTAGGTGCCCGGTGTATAATCAAGGTGAGCAAGTGCACCGATCCGGTCAGCGCTATTGATCGCCACGCTTTCCTTGTCGGCCAACTCTGCCAGCTTATCCTTGGTGATCACGCTCTCAAGCGGTCGATCGTAGGGATTGACCAAACCCAGAGACCGGACGACGCCCTTGGCGTCGACTTGGACGATGATCGCCTCGGACAACTCGCGCTGGAGAACTTGCCGTCCAAAGCCATCAGCGAATAACGGGTCAGTGATCGACACCTCGCGCAAATATCCGGCAAGATCCCCGCTCATCGTGACTGTCTGGAGCGACACGCGCTCCACCTCGCGCGAGTAGGTCGTGCGCGCCAGTTCGACCGAATTTTCGATCATTCCCTTGGCCCGGTCGGAAAACCAGAATTCGAGCCCTGACTGGAACAGCAAGGAAGCGAAGATGGCGACCATCACCGTCGGCACCGCGGCGATGACCGAGAATAATGCCACCAGCCTCGTATGCAGCTGCCCGCCCGCTAATCCGCCCTTTTCCGCCCGCGCCATCGCCACTCGGCGGGAGAGCAAGACCATCAACGCGATCGCGGGGATCAAATTGGCGATCAGCAGCAGTGCGATCAGCGGTGGCGACAGGAACGTCCCGGGCTTGCCGCTGTTGACCAAGATGCTGACGCTGAACAGCAGGATGGCGGCGAGCATGACGATCAGCCCGATCGTCGCCCAGCGATAGAATCGCCCGCTATCGCGCTCGCGCGCAAGCCATCGTTCGGCAGCGCGGAAGGGGTTGGTGTCGGCGGTTGGGGCGTGCATCACGCGACGCTCTAGCACGGTTGCGTTGCCTAAAAAACACAGTTGCTGCCCAGCCTCATATCGGGCCTCAGGCGGCCGCCCGCTCGAGCCACGGCGCATAGAAATCGCGGAGCATCCGGACCACCGTCGCCGGGTCGTCGACCTGGTTCACTTTATTGCGGAATTCGGCCGATCCGGAGAGGCCCTTTGTGTACCAGCCGATATGCTTGCGCGCGAGATTGACCCCGGTAACGCGACCGTAGAGCGACTGCATTTCGCCATATTGGGTCAGGATGATCGCGAGTTGCTCGTCGATCGTCGGGTCGGGGCGATGTCCGCCCCCCGCAAGGTCGGCCATCACCTGCCCCAGCAGCCACGGCTTGCCATACGCCCCGCGCCCGATCATCACCCCGTCGGCGCCCGATTGTTCGAGCGCGGTGCGGGCATCCTCGCGGCTGTTAATGTCGCCGTTGACGATCACCGGCAGGCGGCATGCTTCCTTGACCCGACGGACGAAGCCCCAGTCGGCTGAGCCCTTGTACATCTGGTTGCGGGTGCGGCCATGGACGGTGATCATCTTGACCCCCAGATCCTCCGCCACTCGCGCCAGTTCGGGCGCGTTCAAGCTGTCGTGGCACCAGCCCATGCGCATCTTGAGCGTCACCGGAACGCCGACCGCTTTCACCGTCGCAGCGATGATTGCCGCGGCCAGCGGAATATCGCGCATTAGTGCCGAGCCGGCATCGCCATTGACCACCTTCTTGACCGGACAGCCCATGTTGATGTCGATGATCGCCGCGCCGCGCTGCTCATTGAGCTTGGCGGCTTCGGCCATTTCCTTCGGCGCGCAGCCGGCCAGCTGGAGCGACACCGGCTCCTCGCTCGGATCCCACGTGGCTTTCTGTAAGGATTGGCGGGTCTCGCGGATCATCGCCTGGCTGGCGATCATCTCGCTCACCGTCAGCCCCGCGCCATAGCGCTTGACCGCTTTTCGAAACGGCAGATCGGTGACACCCGTCATCGGCGCCAGAATGACCGGCGCGGCGATGGTCACGGGGCCGACCGAGATGGGTTTGATCAAGCTCATGGGAAGGCGCGGCTTTACAGGAGGCGGGCCAAACGGGCAAGGCGCGGTCCATGCCATCCGCTCCCCCCAAGGTCATCGCCCTCATCGTTGCCGCTGGATCGGGCAGCCGGATGGGCGGCGATCTACCCAAGCAATATCGGATGCTGGCGGGGAAGAGCGTCCTGGCACACGCGGTCGACGCGCTCACCTCCCATTCGCGCATCGATGCGGTGCGGGTAGTGATCGGCGACAGCCAGCAGGACATCGCCCGGACCGCGCTTGGCGACCGCGATGTCGGCGAGCTGATCGTCGGCGGCGCCGAGCGGTCGGACAGCGTCCGCGCCGGATTGTCAGCGCTCGGCGACGGCGTCGTTTTGGTCCACGATGCGGCGCGGCCGTTTTGCCCGCCCGACGTCATCGACCGGCTGCTCGACGCCTTGCCACGGGGCGACGGCGCGGTGCCGGTGCTGGCCGTTGCCGACACGCTGGCGAAAGGCGTCGGCACGATCGACGCGATGGTCGACCGCAATGGCCTGATCCGGATCCAGACCCCGCAGGCGTTCCATGCCGAGGATTTGCGTTATGCCCTCGGCCAAGTGCGCGGCCGCGCCACCGATGAAAGCTCGGTGATGGTCGCGGCAGGGCTGAAAGTGATCATGGTCGAAGGCGATGCAATGCTCGATAAACTGACCACGACGGCTGACTGGGCTCGCGCCGAGCAGCGGTTTGCGGCGGCTATGGTCAGCCGCACCGGTTCGGGGTTCGACGTCCACGCCTTCGGCGGCCCCGGCCCGATCATGCTCGGCGGGGTCAAGGTGGCGCATGATCGAGGGCTGGCGGGCCACAGCGACGCCGACGTCGCGCTTCATGCCATCACCGATGCGCTGCTGGGTGCTGCGGCCTTGGGCGACATCGGCGACCATTTCCCGCCGTCCGACCCGCAATGGAAGGGCGCCTCCTCCGACCAATTCCTCTCCCACGCAGCAGCACTGATCCGGAAACGCGGCGGCACCATCGACCAGGTCGATTGCACCGTTATCTGCGAGGCACCCAAGGTCGGGCCGCACCGCTTGGCCATGCGGCAACGGATTGCGGCGATACTCGGGATCGAGCTCGACCGTGTCTCAATCAAGGCGACAACCACCGAGCGGCTTGGCTTCACCGGTCGCGGCGAAGGCATTGCGGCGCAGGCCATCGCCACCATCCGCCTGCCCGCCTGAGCTTCCAATTTTGCACCCTGTGCGGTGTCGACCGATGCGCCTATAGCGCGGCCGATGGACAACCTCCTCCCCGACGACCTCGTCGAAAAAGCCCGTGAAGTGATCGCCGCCAACCGCGCCGCTGGACGCCGCATCGCCGTCGCCGAAAGCTGCACTGGCGGACTGGTGTCAGCCGCGCTGACCGAAATTCCCGGTTCGTCGGCGGTGTTCGAAGCCGGCTATGTGACCTATTCGGACGCCTCCAAGATGAGCGGGCTCAACGTCTGCCTCGACGTGGTCGAGACGTTTGGCGCGGTCAGCGTCGCGACCGCCTGGGCGATGGCGCAGGGCGCGCTCGAAAGCTCGGGCGCCGATGTCGCGGTGGCTATCACCGGAATCGCCGGTCCCGATGGCGGCACGCCGGGCAAGCCAGTCGGTATGGTGGTATTTGCCAGGGCGACACGCGAAGACGGCCCCGACAGCGTCACCGCCGACCAGAAATTGTTCGATCCCAGCGAGGGCCGATCGGGGATTCGCCGTCAGGCGGCGCTTTGCGCGCTCGACTTGCTGATGCCGTAAAGCGCGTCGGCGCGCTGCTCGAAGGCCGAGGTCATGCGCCGCAGCGCGCGATCGAACATCTGGCCAGCAAGTGCCTCGAACAAGCGCGACTTGAACGCGAAATCGACCGCGAACCCAAGATCAGTTCCGCCATTGGCAGCCGGGCTGAAACTCCATTCATTGTGGAGATATTTGAGCGGCCCGTCGACATAATCGACGATGATCTTGTCCGGGGCCTGCTTGGTCACCTTGCTGGTGAAGCGCTCCTTGAAGGCGTTGAACCCGACCACCAGATCGGCGACCGTCTCTTGCTCGCTGCTCGACTTTATGCGCACCGCGACGACCCACGGCAAAAACTCATCATAGCGCTCGATATCGGCCACCATCGCGAACAATTGTTCTGGGGTGTACGGCAGATAGCGGGTCTCGCTGTGGCGCGGCATCAGCGCAGCGCGCGCGCCAGTTGCTCCGCTCGCCCCAGTTTTTTAGCACGGGCCGCCTGCATCTTCGCGAAATCGTCCCCGGCGTGATAGCTTGAGCGGGTCAATGGCGACGCCGCGACCAACAGAAATCCCTTGGCGCGGGCGATCGAGGCATAGGCCTTGAACGCATCCGGCGTGACATATTCTTCGACCGTTGCGTGGCGCGGAGTCGGCTGGAGATATTGGCCCATCGTCAGAAAATCGATTCCGGCGGAGCGCATGTCGTCCATCACTTGGTGAACCTCGAGCCGTTGTTCGCCGAGGCCGACCATCACCCCCGATTTGGTAAAGATCGACGGGTCGAGCTTCTTGACCGTCTCGAGCAGACGTAGCGAGGCATAGTATCGCGCTCCCGGGCGGATCGTCGGGTAGAGCCGCGGCACGGTCTCGAGATTGTGATTATAGACGTCGGGCCGCGCCGCGACGATCGCCTCGACTGCGGCGTCATGCTTGTTGCGAAAGTCGGGCGTCAAAATCTCGATCGTGGTGTTCGGCGTGTTGCGGCGCAGCGCCTCGATCACCTTGACGAACTGGCTCGCGCCGCCGTCGGGCAGATCGTCGCGATCGACGGAGGTGATGACGATATGCTCCAGCCCAAGCTCGGCGGCCGCGGTGGCGACATGCTCGGGCTCCAAGGCGTCGACCGCGCGCGGCATGCCGGTCTTGACGTTGCAAAAGGCGCAGGCGCGGGTGCAGGTATCGCCCAGGATCATCACCGTGGCGTGCTTCTTGGTCCAGCATTCACCGATATTCGGGCAGGCCGCTTCCTCGCACACCGTGACGAGGCCCAGGCTGCGCATCAGGCGGCGGGTGTCGGCATAGCC
>JBDSOV010000225.1:0-2704 GCA_039914575.1 Sphingomicrobium sp. | reverse complement strand
CCTGGCCCGGCTGACTGGCTTGGCGGCCGCCTCCTCGATCAGGCGGTATCCGGCCTTTGGCACCGTCTCAATCGCCCCGGCTGTGCCAGGCGCAAGGTCGAGCGCGCGCCTGAGCCCGCCGATCACGACGGCAACGCTATTCGGGCTGACCTGGCGACCCGCCCAAGCATGCTCGATCAGCTCGTCGTGGCTGACGACTTGACCTCGGCGTTGGCACAATAAGGCGAGTGTTGCCGAGGCTCGTTGCTCCACCCGGACGCGCTGTTGCCCGGAGCGAAGCTCGTGAGCGGCCGGAACGAATGTCCAGTGACCGATGCGATAGGTAACGGAGTCGAGCATGGTCTCTTCTCGAAATGACAAAAAATTGAACTTTTCTTTAGTTGCACCAGCCGCCTCGCCAAGCAAGCAGCAGCTCATGAGAAACCTCCATTTCGCCGCTGGCCACGCGTTGCTCGCGTTGGCCTTGATCTCCTCAAGCCCTTCGATCGCTGCCGGCGATCAATCCGCGTCGCCAACCGAGCCTCGCTCACTTAAGTCGGTGCGATTTGAGTTTAAGGCGGACGGCGCGGTTCGCGGCGGCTTTGCTTTGTCTTCCGGCCGGCTCTACTTCGGCACCGAAGCAGGCAATTTCTATTCGCTAAACGCCAAGTCCGGTTCGCCGGTCTGGCAAACCACACTCGGGTCTGGGGTCGCCTCGGTTCCCGCCGTTGGCGGTGCCACCGTTTATGCAACCAGCTGGGACAATGTGCTGCACGCGCTTGATACATCAAGCGGGCGCGAACGCTGGCGCCGCCCGCTCGGCCAGGACATCGGCACCGTCAATTACTGGGATTTCTACACCTCTTCGCCCGTGCTTAAGGGCGGGACGATCTATGTCGGAAGCGGTGACGGCCGGATGTCCGCCATCGACGCGCAGTCCGGCCGCGTAACCTGGAGCGTCAGCAGCGGCGCGCGCATCCGCACCACGCCGGCGATTTCGGAAACGATGGTCGCATTCGGCACGACGTCGGGCCACGTCATCGCGCTCGATCGCCAATCCGGCCGCCAGCTGTGGGACTTCGCGACTGTCGGTGCGGCTCAAGACTTTTCGCTGAAGGACAATGACACTCGCTCGGTGGTAACGGCTCCGCTCATTGCAGGCGGACTGGTGGTTGCCGGCGGTCGCGACGGCAACATCTACGGCATCGACCAGAGCAGCGGCAAAGAGCGGTGGCGCGAGACCCACGACGGCGGATCCTGGATCCTCGGCCTCGCGGCGGAAGGAAAACGACTTTATTCCACCAGCGGAAGCGCGCTGATCATTCAGGCAACCGACCTTGCGACGGGTAAGGAAATCTGGCGGACGAACAATGGTGGCGCGCTGTTCGGCGGACTTGCCAAAGCGGGCGACGTCTTGGTCAGCAACGTCTTAGGCGGAACGATAGTCGGCCTCGACACTCGGGGAACGAAGCTGTGGCGAGCCCAACTGTCCCAGATAACATTGGCAACACCGCTGATCGCGGATGGGGCCGTGTTTACCGGGAGTGACGACGGTTCGGTGACTGCCTTCGAAGGGAGCTCGGCGCCGCCTATCGAGTTCGACCGAATGGTTTATTCGTTCACCAATCCCCCTGCGGCGAGCAATTTCTGGTTCAACGCCGATGCGACCACTGCGCTGAACGCTGGTTTCGCCGGCGGGGGTTACAAACGGATCGGCAACGCTGAATTGGTGAAGGCCTTGGCCGCTGGCGGAGACCCCAAGCGAAAAATCATCGTCATTGCGGACACTCGGCTGCCCGATGGGGTCGATGGCGCGATGGTGCGCGCATTCCTCAATGCCGGCGGGACCATCGTTTCGCTCGGCCCGGATCCACTGGCTTACACGTACGACCCAAAGACCGGGGAGCCGCTGACGGTTGATGATGCGGCTGGCGCTGCTGCGGTCGGAATGAGGGCCGTCGATCCGCAGCTGGACTACGGCTACAACAGGTCGCGATTTACGCCAGGTGCAGGAAATTACGGGTTAGTCGGGGGCTTCACCAGCTCAGGCCAGTTGCGCCGACCGGCGGAAGTTTCGCTGGTCTTGGCGACCGATCGGCTGGGCATGGCAAGTGCATGGGCTCAGCAGTTCGCCAAAGGCGGTCTGCTGGTGCATCTTCCAGTCCCACGAAATCGCCCCTTCCAGCAAGCTGCGTATTTGAACGCAATCGATTTTCTGGCGAATCGATCGGCTCGATCCCGGATCGGCGCCAAATGAACAGGGCCCGGCGCCCCCCTGCCGGGTCCTGACCATTATTGCGATCGCACGCCGCCACTGCTTACCAGTAACTTAAACGCCGGTCTGGCGCTCAGCCATAACCGGCGCGCAATGATCGCCAGTGAAAAGGCCCGGCAGTGACCTACCGAGCCCTTTCATGCTAACCTCGAGAGCCGGGCCTTAGCCCGCTGTGTGTATTTGCATCATCATCTGGCGCGCGGCGCGCATTTCGTCGGGGGTCAACTTGCCGTCGCGATTGACGTCGGTGCGGTCGAAATGCTGGAGCGCGGTGGCGGTCGCTTCCTGCAGCGAAACCCGGCCATCCTTGTTGACATCGGCCGTCTTGAGCATGCCGCCGCCCATCATCTTTCCCATGCCCATCCCGTGCATGCCGCTGCCGTTCATGACGACGCGCTTTTCGATCCTGAGTTCGCGGCCCTTGGCGAATTCGTCACGGCTGATCATCCC
>JBDSOV010000198.1:0-5962 GCA_039914575.1 Sphingomicrobium sp. | reverse complement strand
GCGATGATCACCGGCATTGTCGCCAGCCCGTCGAGCCCGTCGGTCAGATTGACCGCATTGCCAAACGACACGATCACGAACGCCCCGAACGCAATGTAGAACCAGCCAAGGTCCATCACCGGCCCCTGGATGAACGGAAGATACAGCTGGGTCCCGCCGTTGCGCACCATCAGCCAAGTCGCGAAGCCGGCGATGGCGAATTCCAGCGCCAGCCGAGTCTTGCCGCTGATCCCGGCATGATGCGCCTTTCGCACCTTGTCATAATCGTCGAGGAACCCGATCAGCCCGAATCCCCCGGTGACCATCAGGCACGCCCACACATAAGGGTTGGCAAGATCCATCCACAGCAAGACCGAGACCGAGACCGAGATCAGGATCAGCAGACCGCCCATCGTCGGCGTGCCGCGCTTGGCGAGGTGCGATTGCGGCCCGTCGGCGCGGATTGGCTGGCCCTTGCCCTGCTTGGCGCGCAGCCAGCGGATGAACATCGGGCCAAAGAACAGCCCGATCATCAACGCCGTCGCGCTCGCCGCCCCCGCCCGAAAGCTGATGTAGCGGATCAGGTTGAGGATTCCGGGAAACCCGAGTTGTTCGGCGATGACATATAACATCAGTCCGCCCCTGCCACTCGATCGACCAAAGCTGCAAGCCCGACCGAATTGGACGCCTTGACCAACACCACGTCGCCGGGTGCCAGAATCGCCTGCACCAGCCGCGCCGCTTGCTCGACATTATCGGCGATGACCGATTCGATTTCGCCCCCAGGGCCATTGGCGAGCGCGTCGGCCAGCCCGCGCATTTCCTCGCCGACCAGTACCAGCCGCTCGACCTTGGCCGCGCGCACCGGCGCGGCGAGCGCAACGTGCATCGCGTCCGTATCGGGCCCAAGCTCGCGCATCGGTCCGAGCACCGCGATCCGCCGCCCGGCGACCTGCTCGCTGCCGAGGCTCGCCAGCGTTGCCGCCATCGATGCCGGATTGGCGTTATAGCTTTCGTCGATCAGCAGCGCTGAACCGCCCTGAACGGCGACCTTGTGCCGCTCACCCCGCCCCTTCAACCCGCCGAGATCGGCCAGCGCCAGCCCCGCTGCGCCAAGATCGCCGCCGACCGCCTCGACCACCGCGAGCACCGCCATCGCGTTGGAAATCCAGTGGTCGCCGCGCTGCGACAAGGTAAACGTCAGCTCGCTATCGACCAGCCGCGCGGTGACCAGGCTGCCGCCTTCCTCGGACCGAGCAGCCTGCATCGTCGCGACATCGGCTTCCTCATTGCGCCCAAAGGTGATGGTTCGATCGGCATGGCCGCGCGCCGCCTTGACCAGCCGGTCGCGCCACGGCGAATCCTCGGGGATCACCGCAATTCCCTCTTCTTCCAGCCCCTCGAATATCTCGCCTTTGGCGTCGGCGATCGCTTCCATCGAGCCCAATTGCTCGACATGGGCCGAGGCGATCGCGGTGACCAACGCAACATGCGGGCGCACCAGCCGCGTCAGCCCGGCGATTTCGCCAGCATGGTTCATCCCCATTTCGAGCACCGCAAAACGCGTGCCCTGCGGCATCCGCGCCAGGCTCAACGGCACGCCGGTGTGATTATTGTAGCTTTTGACCGAGCGATGGACCGGCCCCTTGCGGCACCGCGCCAGCGCCGCAGCCAGCGCTTCCTTCGTCGAGGTTTTCCCGACCGATCCAGTCACCCCGATGATCGTCGCATCGGTGCGGCGCCGCGCCTCGACCGCCAGCGCGGTCAGCGCCTCGGCGACATCGGCCACCAATATATGCGGTCCCGCCACGGCATGCGACACCAGCGCCGCCACCGCACCCTGCGCATACGCCTGGTCGACGAAGGCATGGCCGTCGCTCGCCGTCCCCGGCATCGCCACGAACAAATCCCCCGGCCCCGCCTCGCGGCTATCGAAGGTCACGCCCGACACCTCGAACAGCGCGCTCGCAACACCCCCGGTCGCCGCCTCTATCTCGGCGCTGGTCCACAGCGGGCTCACGCGCATTACCCTAATCCCGTTTGTGTCGAGCGTAGTGGAGACAAGTCCGCGCCACGTCCCCCGACTTCGCTCGGGACAAACGGATGTTGGACGCAAGGCCTCACGCTGCGCACTCCCGCGCCACCAGGGCATCGTCAAACGGAAAAATCCGGTCGCCGATCACCTGGCCGGTCTCATGCCCCTTGCCCGCGACCAGCACGATATCGCCCGGCCCGGCCAGCCGAATCGCCTCGGCGATCGCCGCACGCCGGTCGCCGATCTCGGTAGCGCCGATTGCGCCCTGCATCACGTCATGGCGGATTTTGGCCGGATCCTCGGTGCGCGGATTGTCGTCGGTGACGATCGCCACATCGCTCATCCGCGCCGCCACCGCGCCCATCGGTTCGCGCTTGCCTATATCGCGATCCCCGCCCGCGCCAAATACGGTAATCAACTTCCGTTCCACATGAGGTTTGAGCGCCGCGATCGCCGCCTCCAGCGCGTCGGGGGTATGAGCATAATCGACATAGACCGGCGCACCCGCGCGGCTGATCACCGCCCGCTCCAGCCGCCCGCGCACCGGCGACACCCGGCCCATTGCCGCCAGCGTATCGTCCCACTCGGTACCGGTCCCGATCAGCAATCCCGCCGCGGTCAGGACATTATTCGCCTGATAGGCCCCGATCAGCGGCAGCGTCAGTCGATAATCCTTGCCATGATGGCGAAGCACCAGCCGCTGCCCGAGCGGTGTCGGCACCTGCTCGATCAGCCCAATCGTCTCCGCCCCCGGCCCGACTGTGATCAGTTTGAGGGCGCGCGCGCGGACGTGCTGCACAACTTCAGTCGACCTGGCATCCCCGGTCCAGACCACCGCCGTCCCGTCGCTTTCCACCACCTCGTCGAACAGCCGCATCTTGGCCGCGAAATAGCTCTCCATGTCGACATGATAATCGAGGTGGTCGCGCGAAAAATTGGTGAACGCCGCCGCGACTACCGGCAGTCCTTCGCTGCGAAACTGGTCGAGCCCGTGCGACGACGCTTCATAAGCGACATGGCTGATCCCCATCCGCTCGAGGCCGGCCATATTGCTGAGGAAAGTGACGATGTCGGGCGTGGTCAGCCCGGTCTTGACCTGGTCGTCGGCGGTGGTCACGCCGAGCGTGCCAATGCTCGCCGAACGATGCCCTGCCATGCGCCACATCTGCCGCGCCATTTCGACCGTCGAGGTCTTGCCGTTGGTCCCGGTGACCGCGACAATCACCTCGGGATAGGGCCCGTAAAACTTGCCCGCGAGGCTCGCGAACCGTCGCCGCGGTTCGGCATCGGCGATATGCGCCGCGCCCTCGACCAATGCCTCAGGCCGCGCCACTACCGCCACCGCGCCATGCTCCACCGCCCGGCAAATAAAGCTTTCGCCATCGAACCGCTCACCGCGAAACGCGCCGAACACATTGCCCTTAGTGACATTGCGATGATCTATCGCGAAGCCGGTCACCACCGCCTCGCTGTCGATCCCGGACAGATCGGACAGGCGCATGAATTCAATTCTCTTCGCGGATGTAGGGCAATACTTCGCCGAGATTGGCCTCGCGCTTCTTGTCGGGGCGAACGCCGAGCATCGGCGCAATCCGGCCGATGGTTTGGGAGACGACCGGCGCGACATTCCAACCGGCATATCGGAAGCCGAAGGTTTCGGCGGTGGCTTGGGGTTCATCGAGCATCACGACGATTACATAGCGCGGCTCGTCCATCGGGAACACACCGGCGAAGGTAGTGATCACCAAATTCTTCGAATAGCTCCGACCGACGACCTTGTCGGCGGTCCCCGTCTTGCCGCCAACGCGATAACCCGGCGCGTCGGCTTTCTTGCCGGTGCCGTTGGTCACCACCAGCCGGACAAGGGCGCGCATCTTATAGCTGGTGGCCTCGCTGAACACGCGTCGCGCTGTTCCGGCGGAATGATCTTTGTCGACCTTGAGCAGAGTCGCCGGACGATAGATGCCGCCGTTGAACAAAGTCGCGTAACCAGTCGCCAGGTGAAGCGGCGTCACCGCCATCGAATGGCCGAATCCGACCGTCATCACATCGGTGCGGCTCCAGTCGCGCGGAGTCAGGGTGCGGCCGCGTTCCTTCAACTCGATATCGACCCGATCCATGAAGCCCATATTCTTGAGGAACGCCTTTTGCCGTGTTGCGCCCAGTTGGTCGGCGATCTGGGCGGTGCCGACGTTCGAGCTTTCCTTCATGATTTCGGCGACCGAGCAGGGCCGGTTGAACGGATGCGTGTCGCCAATCTTGCGCCCAGAAACATGCAGCTCGCCCGGGCAAGGATACATCTGGCCCATCGATTTGATGATCCCGCTGTCCATCGCCATCGCGACGGTAAACGGCTTGAAGGTCGATCCCAGCTCGTAAACGCCCGAGGTCGCGCGATTGAATCGCGCCTCGGGGGACCCTGCTCCGGCGACATTGGGGTTGAGCTGCGGCAGGCTGGTCATCGCCAGGACTTCACCGGTGTGAATGTCCATAATTACCCCGGCCGCGCCGATGGCGGAGAATTTCTGCATCGCCCCGAGCAGCTCATGCTCAAGCGCCTGCTGGACCCGGCTGGAGATCGACAAGGTCAGCGGCTCATTGCGCGCGACTGGATCCGAAAGTCGCTGGTCGAATGCGCGTTCGATCCCGGCGGTGCCGTGCCCGTCGACATCGGTATAGCCCAGCACATGCGCGGCAAGGCTAGTTTGCGGGTACAGCCGGTCGGGTTCGCGATCGATCGCCAGGCCAGGTTCGCCCAGCGCATTGACCGCCTCGACCACGCCCGGCGCGGCGCGGCGGCGGAGGTAGAAGAACGGCTTGTCGGCCCGCATCATCGCAAAATAGGTCGCTTCGTCGCGCTCGGGCATCAGCCGCGCTAGCGTCCGCGCCAACTCAAGCTTGTTGCCGATGATCTTCTTGGGATGGAGCGCGATCGTCCAGGCGTCGATCGTCCGCGCCAGCGCCTGGCCGTCGCGGTCTACGATGTCGCCGCGCTCGGGGATCAATGTGGTCACGCCGAGCTTGCGCCCGGCATGGTCGCCGAACGCCGCGAGATACAGGATTCGTACCACGATCAGCGCGATCACCCCGAGATAGACCAGCATCCCGAACATCAGCCTTTGGTGCATCACCGCCAATATTTGGCGTCGCTGGCCGACGAGACGGAGCCGCTCGGGCCGTGCGACGAGAGCGGGGGTCAAGGCATTCATCGCGGCGTGCCGGATTCCTTGGTTTTGCCGGAAACCGACGTGGTCGCCGAAGCGCCGCCCGGCGTGGTCACTTTCGCAGCGGGTAAGGGTGCCAGCGCATCGGTTGACGCGATTTTGGTCCCCTTGGTCGTGGCCGGCTTGGCGACAAGCGGCCTGGCCGTCGCCTTTGTCGGCGCAACCGCCGTTGGCTTCACGGGCGACGGCGGCCGCTCGTAGCTGGCGATATGCATCATGTCCTGGGCTGATAGCGCGCGATTGCGGGTCGCCGCGCGATGCGTGGCTTCCTCCCCGTCGCTGGTGCTCGGCTGGCGCGCGACGCTTTGCTCGCTCGGCGCCGAGGCAAGCACGATCGGCGCCTCAATCACTGGCTTCGGCGCCGGCTTGACCATCGTCGCCAGCTGGAAGCCACCTTCGAGGAACTGGTCGGCGGTCGGCGCTGACAGGCGGATGAAGCCGGCGTTCCACCGTTCGAGCTGGGCCAGCCGCCCGCGAGTCCCGATCTCGGTCTGGAGCAAGCGAATCTCACGCTGGGCGAGGACTATCTTACCCTCGACCCGCTCGAGCTTGGCGCGTTCCGAAGCGACGTTCAATGACACCAAGTAACAACCTAGCGCCGCGCCGGCCACGCTCGCCGCCATGAACAACGACTTGAACCCGTGCGCGCTCATCTTGGCGGTCCTTTCAGCTGGTCCCACGCGGGCGCATCGGTCCGGACCGCTGTACGGAGCCGTGCCGAGCG
>JBDSOV010000189.1:0-6013 GCA_039914575.1 Sphingomicrobium sp. | reverse complement strand
TGGGGATCGTGCGCCGCACCACCTGGCTCCAGCCGCCCGGCGCGATGCCGAGGTCGATCACCGCGGTCACCCCGCGCAACAGCCCGAATTTTTCGTCGAGCTCGAGCAATTTATAGGCGGCGCGGCTGCGATAGCCGTCGGCCTTGGCGCGCTTTACGTAAGGGTCGTTGAGCTGGCGTTCGAGCCAGCGGGTCGAGCTCGCCTTGCGCCCGCGCGCGGTCTTGAGGCGGGTCATATGATGTAGCCGTCGCGGGCCATCAGCGAACGCAAGATGCCCTCGCGGATGCCGCGATCGGCGACCCCGAGATTCTCGGCCGGCCAGATGTCGAGGATCGCCTCGAGGATGGCGCAGCCGGCAACTACCAAATCGGCGCGCTCGGCCCCGATGCACGGCAAATTAGAACGGCCGCCGAAGTCCAATTCGGCGATCATCGTCGAGATTCGGCGCATGTCGCCGATCGGGACGTGCAGCCCATCGACCGCGCGGCGATCGTAGCTGGGCAATGCGAGGTGGACGCTGGCCAGCGTGGTGACCGTGCCGCTGGTGCCGAGCAAGCGGATGCCCGGCGCGTCGCGCGGCAGCATTTCGGCAAAGCGCGAGAAACTGTCGGTGGCACGCGCCTTCATCCGCGCATAGGCCGCCAGCCGGTCGTCACCGTCGATCGCGGCGCGGCCCTCGCTTTCGGTCAGCGACACCACGCCCCATGGCGCCGACCACCAGGCGACGATCCGCGGGCTCTCCTCGCCCGGCTCGACCAGCACCAATTCGGTCGATCCGCCGCCAATGTCGAAGATCAGCGCCGGCCCATCGCCCGGCTCGAGCAATTTGTGGCACCCCAGCACCGCCAGCCGCGCTTCCTCCTGTGGGGCGATGATCTCGAGCGCGATCCCGGTCTCTTCGCGCACCCGTTCGATGAACTCGCGGCCGTTGACCGCGCGGCGACAGGCCTCGGTCGCAACCGAGCGCGAGATCGAGACGTGACGACGGCGCAATTTGTCGGCGCACACGCCAAGCGCCGCGACCGAGCGATCCATCGCGTCCTGCGACAGCTTGCCCGACGCGCCAAGTCCCTCGCCCAGCCGGACAATTCGCGAGAAAGCATCGATGATGGTGAAGCTGTCGCCGGTCGGACGGGCAATCAGCAGGCGGCAATTGTTGGTGCCAAGATCAACCGCGCCATAGGTGTGACGCTGCGGTTTGCGCCACTGGGGCGCTTCTACCGGGGCCGCCGACCCGCCGACAATGGCTGGCGACGGCGTGGTGGCGTCACGATCCGCCATGTCCAAACGCCTATCTATCCTTGGCCGCGGAGGAATACCCCGCGGCTGACTTGGCGCCTGTTTAACGGAGAACAGCCCATCGGCGCAACCGCAGCCCGCCGATCGACCGCGAGCGTTGACAGGTCGGCGTTGACAGCAGCAGGCCCGCTTCCTACTTGGCGCCCTGCTCTGCCCGATCGTCTAATGGTAAGACAACGGACTCTGACTCCGTTAATCGAGGTTCGAATCCTCGTCGGGCATCCAGCCGTTCAATTTCATTCAGGTGGCAATCCAGAAGTCGGCGATCGAGCAGACCACTGCCGCCGCGCAGACTCTTGAGGCGAACTGTCGACCTGTTTCCTAACTAATCTGTCAACCAATTCCTGCAGCTCTGAGAGGTTGAGGATTTTCGCCTCGACGCGTTCAGCCCCTCCGAGGCGCGTCGGGATAAACAGTTGCTTCTCTCCCTCGAGCCAAACGGTCGTCACATAGATATCGGCGAGTGATAACCACCTAACTTCGTAATCTTCTCGCGAGCCAGCCCGAGCAGCCATGAGCAAGGCTTGCTCCAACGCAACGGCCGAAGCACCGTCACGGGTAGCGTATTGCGGCTCGCCCGCACGTGAAAGTCCGATGTCCAAAAGTGAAATGGGCTGATCGCTTGCCAGCACGATAGTACGCCATCCTGTGCGCGTGGCCGCTTCCGGTCCCTCCAGGATAAACCTCCTCGCGTCTGCGTAGTAAGCGGGTAACGGTTCGATTATCGAAATGTCAGCCGGCTCCCGCGCGACGGTGATCTCGCGCTTTGCGGTCTCAACTACCCATTCCGCCAGACCACTGAGCTCGAAGGGGAATGGTTGAAACGTGAGGGACATCAACGTGTGACCACGTAAGTATGGCTCCAACCGCCGTTGTTCTGATAACCTCCGTGGACGAGAAGGTTGCCGTCGATCGTGCTAAACCCAAAAATTGGATCTGTGAGGTGGAGGGACGTAATGTCGCCAACCTTTTTGATTCCCCTGATCGACAGGAAGTGACCTCCGCGGCTGGGCCATTGCACGCGTATGGGGACGGGTAAGTCTGCATCTAGCTCAGTCGCAATAGCGCGTGCGCCTATGTGTCCCGCGATCACCGACTGTCTGAGATGGCCAACGCGATTTAGGGGGCCATCCAATGTATTGGTTTGATCGCAGGGACCGGGGCGCGGACTAACACAACACGTCTTGGCCAGTTCGGCGCTTGCCACAGCACACTGTGTCCAGGCTCCCGCTTGTCTAGGATCGAGGTACTTCACGATGCTAGATGTAACGGCCGCCCAACACCAATTATCCATTTCCTGACTTTGAACTTGGAACGGTATGGCGATCTCGGAAAAAGCGGCACCACCTCCCGTCGGGGAGGCCGGCAACGCAATCGGTCGGACCGGGATGAAATCCGCGAGCCGCACTTAGCTAACGCAAAGCGCAGATTTCGGAACGTCCATAGCGCCTGTCTCATCAAAGTAGGACACTGGACAAAGTGCGACTAATCGTCCGGATTGATCATAGTGGAATTCGTAAAGACCGGGCCGCAAAATTTGTGCAGCGCGGTCTGGAGCCGACGCGTCCGCACCACCGCCGCCCCCTTTCGCACCGGGGGTTTTGTACGCACCGATCACCTGTGCGACGGAAGCGAGAATATCAGCGGTCTTGCTGTCAGCACTCGCATCGAATCCCGTGAGTGCCCAACCGTTGACTAGCGTAGGCTTCAAAGACGCGGTTCCCAGGCCAGCCCTCACCGACATTGACATGGGCTTGCTCAGATCCGGCAAGTATACCACCTTCAGCAAGTATCCTTCGCTCGTACCGCCGAAACTGAAGTCTGACGAAGCACCCGCTGTCGGCAGTGCTGAATCATCCTTCGATGGATCGTCGGCGCCGCCAAAGTCGTCATTGAAATCGGAAACCCGTCCGATCCTCGATGAGCCCGCGTTGGCGGGTGGCTTCGGATCCGGAGCACGAGAAACCGTTGCGGTGGCTTTCTGAGGTAGTTGGGCGACGAGGAGGTACGGCTTCGGCAAGTAATAAACTGCGCCATTTGGAGCTCCCGCCTTCTGCTGCAAACTGGGCGTCAACTGGGTGAATGAGACAGTCGAACAAGCCGACACAATTTGACCACAAGCAAGCGCAGCAACCCATCGCCTCGCTCCTCTGCCAAATCCTTGGCAGCGCATATTATCTGGTGAAGTTTGAATCATGCCAACCCCCCAACAAGTCACGTCCTCGCACGATCATGCGCGGATTCGTCGTCAGTTAGATTCGGCAACCGAATGATTACCTAGGGGTTATGATATAAGTTGTAAACAATCGTTTAACATCCATTATTTTGACCATTTGGCTGGACCCGTCGCCCGAAAGCCACCGCCAGTGCGTTCGATGCCTGACACCTGCAGCTTCCAAGCCTGTCGCTCCCGCACTAGAATATCGCGATGAAGATCATCGGTAGCTTTGTCAGCCCCTATGTCCGCAAGGTGCTCGCCTGCCTCGAGCTCAAGGGCATCGCCTATGAGATCGACCCGATTACGCCGTTCTTCGGCAATGACTATTTCGAACGCCTGAGTCCGCTGCGTCGGATCCCGGTGATGATCGACGGCGATGTAGTGCTGAGCGACTCTTCGGTCATCGCGGCGTATATCGACGAAGCATACCCCGATCCCCCGTTGCTCCCCGCCGCGCCAGCCGACCGCGCCCGCGCCCGTTGGTTCGAGGAATATGCCGACACCAGGCTCGGCGATGTATTCATCTGGGGCCTGTTCTACCCCAAGTTTGTGGCGCCAGTGGTGTGGGGCGAGCCCGTCGAGACGGCGCGGATCGAGCGCACATTGAGCCACGACGCTCCGCGCGAACTCGACTATCTGGAGCGGGAATTGCCCGCCGACGGCACTATCGCGGGCGATTTCGGCCTGGCCGACATCGCCGTCGCCAGTTTCTTTCGCAATGCCTTCTATGTCGGATTTTCAATCGACCAAGACCGATGGCCGCGCACCGCGGCTTATGTCGATCGAACATTGGCCCAGCCGGTGTTCGAGACATTGCGACGCTATGAGGAGATCCAGCTGAGCACCTCGATCGCCGGTCGAAGACAGGCGCTGGCTGACGCGGGCGCGCGGCTTACCGAGCAATCAATGGGTGAACGCACTCCTCGCAAGGGCATCATGCGGCTTTAGGCCGCAATCAGGCCTGGGTGCCGGCGATCCAATGCTCGATGCGGGTCTTGAACGAGCGGCGCGACGGGATGAACCCTTCGCCCGGCTCGGCGGGATCGTCGCTCTCGCCCATGCCGTCGTAGATCAGCAAATTGGCGGGCAGCTTGGGCCGCAGCGTTTCGCGGCCGCGCATCACATCCTCGGCCATCGCTAGGGTGCGGTGGACGTCCTCGGCAGTGAACGGTTTGAGCAGGCAGCCGAGCGCAAGGTCTGGCATCGGGAAGCCGGGCGCTTTGCCGGTCACGAACAGGCAGGGAATGTCATAATCGCCAAGCCGCACCGCGACCGAGAAACCGGTCGAGCCCCGCGCCAGCTGCAGATCGACCAGCGCGAGATCGGGATTAAATTCCTCGGCCGCCGCGACCGCGCTGTCGAGATCGTCGGCCCGGGCCACCACGCGGTAGCGCGGATTATCCTCAACCAGATATTTGAGCGTCGTCGCCAACTGCGCGTCGTCTTCGACAATCAGGATCTTCAGCACCTTGTCGCCTCCCCGGCCGTCAGGAAAATCCAATCGCTAGAAGGGGATGCTCGCTCATCAAGCGACCAATGCGAATCCCCAACTTACCGGGTTAACGACGAATGGAATCTTATCCGGGGTGAGCCGAGCTTTATGCGCGGTAAAAGATGTGCGCGCCGATCTTTTCGACTCTGGTCAGGCGCCGTCCCCAGCCCGGTGCGACATAATCAGCATGATACCAAAGCACGTCGGTCGACAGGGTTTCGCTGGCCTTGGCCACCGCGATGCGGGCAATTGCCTGCGCCTTGCGCCACGCTTCGCCGCCAACGTGGATGCGCGGGAAACGGCCGGCGCGGACGAAGCTGAACTGCGCCTTTTGCTTGACCACGGCGCACCAGCTGTTGGGGTAGCGGCCCGAATTGGCACGGTTGATGACGACCTGCGCGACGGCCAGCTGGCCCTCGAGCGATTCGCCCATGCTTTCGAAATAGACCGCGGTGGCGAGGCAGCTCTGCTGCTCGTCGAGCATCGCGCCATTGCTATATTGGGCGACCAGCTGGCCAAGGCTCAGCCTGGGCGCGGGCACCGTGATCGCGCGGATCGCCGGATTGAAGCTTTGCACGATGGTCGCGGCCGGCTGGACGGCGATCAGGCGCTGGATGGCCGGGGCGTTCTGGCCAAAGGCCTCGCTCGATCCGCCGACCAGCGCAATTGTCATGAACGTCGCCGCGGCAATGCCGCGACGGCTGAGGGATTTAAACAATGTGTCGTCCTAAATGGCGGCCAGCCGAAATCCGCAGCCTGAATGTCAGGTCGCGTAGGCTGTGGGGTCGGTCTGGCCGTCTTGCACGGGGGTCGGGCGCTCAAGCGCTTCGGACCCACTCGCTGTTAAAATTGCTGCACCTGCACATAAAGCAGTTGACGCTCGCGGCAAGCTGGAGTCGGTGAGTCGAGCCGCTGGTGGGGTGAGCGACTGGAACACACAGGAAAATGCCGGATTTCCGAGCAAAACGTTGAACAAGAACGGAGGAATCGATGGCCAAATGGCT
>JBDSOV010000128.1:0-4182 GCA_039914575.1 Sphingomicrobium sp. | reverse complement strand
CCAGCTCGATGCGCGCATCCTCCAGATCCTGGATATCGACCGCGAAGCCGGCCACGGCGCCGGTCGGGAGCGGCACATCGACCAGTTTGAGCATCCGCCGTTCACCACCGATCGTCGCCGGCTGGGTGCGTATATAGGGCCGCCCGGCCTCGAGCGCGGCGACCGCGCCGGCCCGCGCGCCTTCATCGCCGGGGCTGTCGATCAGCTCACTGCCGAGCGCGATGACCTCGGCCGCGTCACGCGCCTCAACCGCCGCGACGAACGCCGAATTGACCAACCCCAGGCTCATGTCCGGCCCGCGATACCACATCGGGAAGGGCGCGCTTTCGATGAGGTGGGTCAAGGCGTCAAGCGCGGCCTCGGTGCGGCCAAGCTGGGTCGCGAGCTTGAGCCGCTCGGCCTCGGCCCCGGTCGCGTCAAACAGCCACAACAACAGGGTGCCTGGCGCATAAGGTGGCGGCGCGAGCCCGCCCCTGACCTCGAGCGCGCGCTCGGTCCTGGCGATGCGCACTTGGCGCGCGATAACGGTACCGCTGATCGCCGCCGTCTGGACGTCGGCCTTGAGCGCGTCGAGATCGGTCGGGTCGAGGCCGAGTCCGTCGGCGGCGAGATCACCGAGATGCGCAGGCATCGCGGCCAGCCCCAGATCGCGCTGGAGCAAGGCATCGGTTTCGATCCCACCGTCGGGTCGGACTATCAATGGTCGTGCCGGGACCGAGCGGAGCAGCGAGGCGACCGATCGCGCCCCGCCGAGCAATGCATTGGCACGGCTGATGCGGCGGCTGGCGAGGATCATCAGGAACGCCGCAATTGCCACCCAAAAAGCTGCAAGCACGATGATGACGGTCGCGAGCCCGGGAGAAATACTCATGATTTGAAGGTGCCGCCCGCCATGGCCATGGTCATAGGGCGCACGGACACAAAGAAAAAGGGCGGCACGCCGAGAGACGCACCGCCCCGATTTCAGGCCTCAACGAGGCTTAATAGCGATAATGGTCGGGCTTGAACGGCCCTTCGGTCGGAACACCGATGTACGCCGCCTGCTTGTCCGACAGCTTGGTCAGCTTGACCGAGAGCTTGTCGAGGTGGAGCGCAGCGACCTTCTCGTCGAGATGCTTGGGCAAGACGTAAACGTCGTTGCCGTAGCGTTCCGACTTGGTCCACAATTCGATCTGCGCCAACGTCTGGTTGGTGAAGCTGGCCGACATCACGAAGCTCGGGTGGCCGGTGGCGTTACCGAGGTTGACCAGGCGACCCTTCGACAGGATGATCAATTTCTTGCCGTCGGCGAATTCGACCTCGTCGACTTGCGGCTTGATCTCGGTCCACTTCATGTTGGCGAGGCCGCCGATCTGGATCTCGCTGTCGAAATGGCCGATGTTGCAGACGATCGCCATATTTTTCATCGCCCGCATATGGTCGACGGTGATGACGTCCATGTTGCCAGTGGCGGTGACGAAGATGTCGGCGCGGGTCGCGGCCTCCTCCATCGTCACGACTTCAAAGCCCTCCATCGCTGCCTGCAGCGCGCAAATCGGATCGACTTCGGTGACCAGCACGCGCGCGCCGCCATTGCGGAGCGAGGCGGCCGAACCCTTGCCGACATCACCAAAGCCGGCAACGCAAGCGACCTTGCCGGCCAGCATCACGTCGGTGCCGCGACGGATCGCGTCCACCAGGCTTTCCTTGCAGCCGTAAAGATTGTCGAACTTCGACTTGGTCACGCTGTCGTTGACGTTGATCGCCGGGAACGGGAGCTTGCCCTGCTTGCTGAGCCCATAAAGGCGATGCACGCCGGTGGTGGTTTCCTCTGACACACCCTTGATGTTGGCGACCGTCGCGGTGAGGTAACCCGGACGATCATTGAGGAAGCGGGTCAGCGTCGCGGCGAACACTTCTTCTTCTTCGTTGGTCGGGGTGAACAAAGCCTCGCCGGCTTCGACCCGCGCGCCCCACAAAGCGAACATCGTGGCGTCACCGCCGTCGTCGAGAATCAAATTGCAGGTCAAATCGCGGTCGGTGTCGGTCGACCAGTCGAAGATGCGAACGACATAGTTCCAATATTCCTCGAGCGTTTCGCCCTTGACCGCGAACACCGGCACGCCCGTCCGCGCGATCGCGGCGGCGGCATGATCCTGGGTCGAGTAAATGTTGCACGACGCCCAGCGGACGGTCGCGCCAAGCGCGGTCAGCGTCTCAATTAGCACCGCAGTCTGGATCGTCATATGCAGCGAGCCGACGATCCGCGCGCCCTTCAAGGGCTGCGACGCGCCGAATTCCTCACGCAAGGCCATCAGGCCGGGCATTTCGGTTTCGGCAATCTCAATTTCCTTGCGGCCAAAGTCGGCGAGGGTGAGATCCTTGACGAAATAGTCACGGGTAAGCGTATCGGCGGAAGTAGCCACGGGTGTAGTCTCCATCGGTAAGGGTTGCCCCGCCCCTAGCCGCGAGGCGCTTCAAAAGCAAATATAAAGAATTCTTTATATGTTGCGTGAAACTAGGCCACGCCGGTCTCGCCGACCAATAGTCTGGGGTCGATCCCCTCGGCGCGGAAGGCGCGTGCCCAGCGATCGCTGGTTGGTGTGTCGAACAACAAATCGGGGTCGCCCCCTGCTACGAACCAGCCGTGGCGAGTCATTTCCTCGTCGAGCTGTCCCTCACCCCATCCGGCATAGCCAAGCGCAATCAGCCAGCGTGACGGCCCGCGGCCCGCGGCGATCGCTTTCAGCACGTCGATCGTCCCGGTCATGGCATATAAAGGGCCCGCCCGACCGACTACCTGGATTGTATCCTGCCCGCCCCAATCTTCGCTGTGCAACACGAAGCCGCGCCCCGGCTCGACCGGCCCGCCATGGTGGATCGCGCAATCGGGTGCCTCGCCCGGATCGACATCGAGTTGTTTCAATAATTGTCTAAAGCGAAGCCCGGCGCGCAGTTGGCCGATACCGATACCGACCGCGCCCTGCTCGTCATGCACCGCAATCGCGATTACCGCCCGCTCGAAGCGCGGGTCGGCCATGCCGGGCATCGCCAGCAGCAGCTTGCCGGACAGAAAAGGCGGCGCATCCATCGCGTCCGACGATGCGCTCCCACAAAGCGTGGGGCAAGTCTTGAGGCCGTCACTGAGGCAGGATAGAGCGCGCTTCATCGAAAAGGAGATAGAATCATGACGATCCAGGTCGGCGACCGCCTTCCCGATGTTCCATTGAGCATCGCCACCCCCGAAGGGCCGATGCCCACCACCAGCGGCGAACATTTCAAGGGCAAGAAAATCGCGCTGTTCGCAGTCCCCGGTGCCTATACCCCGACCTGCTCGGCGCGGCATTTGCCGGGCTATGTCGACAAGGCCGGCGAATTCACCGCCAAAGGCGTTGACGAAATTGCCTGCACCTCGGTCAACGACGCCTTCGTGATGGGCGCGTGGAACCAGGCGCAGGGCAGCGAAGACATCGTCATGCTGGCCGACGGAAACGGCGACTTCGCCGAAGCGGTCGGGCTGACCATGGACGGATCGAAATTCGGCATGGGCAAGCGCAGCCAGCGATACTCGATGATCGTCAACGACGGCGTGGTCGAGCAACTCAACGTCGAAGCACCGGGCGAATTTTCCGCTTCGAGCGCCGAGACGATGCTGGGCCAGCTATAGACAAGGCAGAACGCGACTTACTTGCGACACGCGGCGGGTCCAACCCTGGCCCGCCGCGCGTTACCCCCATGACCATTGTGAGGAGTAACGACATGGCTACCACCAAGAAAACCACCACGACCACCCGCCGAGCGCCAAGCGCCAAGACCGATACCGGCATCGCCGCGCGCACCGGGCGGACGCTCAAGCAGCGCCCCTACACCAGTGCCGCGATCGCGACTGGCGCGATCACCGCGGTTGCCGTCGCATTCGCCGGCCTGTTCTTCTTTCGCCGCAGCGACAAATCGCTCGGCGAATTCACCAACGACCTGACCAGCCGCGCCAAGGACGGCCTGGCCGACATCGGTACCAAGGCTAAAGACACAGTATCGCGGCTGCGCGACGGAATCGACAAGGACAAAAGCCAGTCGGAAATCGCCGAGGAAGCGCTGACGCTCAAGGAGACCGGCAAAAAGGCTAGCATCCCGGTCGATCCGGTCGCTTGACCGGTCGCCTGATCAGGCAAAACCAAAATGGGAGCGAGCCACGTTGGCCCG
>JBDSOV010000109.1:0-3595 GCA_039914575.1 Sphingomicrobium sp. | reverse complement strand
GACCGCGCTTTCACCGATGATCTTGAAGATGGCGATGTCGCCGGTGGCGTCGACATGGGTCCCGCCGCACAATTCGACCGAATAATGCTGGTCAGTGTTACGGCCCATCGAGAGGACTCGGACTTCGTCGCCATATTTCTCGCCAAACAAGGCCAAAGCGCCCGCCGCGACCGCGTCGTCGGGGGTCATCAGCCGGGTGGTGACGGCCACGTTGGCGCGGATTTCGGCGTTCACGTCGGCCTCGATCGCGGCGATATCGCCCAGGGTCAGCGCCTTGGGATGCGAATAATCGAACCGCAGGCGGTCGGGCGCGACCAGGCTGCCCTTCTGGGTGACGTGGCCGCCCAGCCGGTGGCGCAGCGCGGCGTGGAGCAAATGGGTCGCGCTATGGTTGGCACGGGTCGCGGCGCGGCGCTCGACATCGACCGACTGGTGGACGCTGTCGCCAACCTTGAGCGCGCCCTTGGCGACGCGGGTTCGCAAGGCGTGGAGCTTGCCGAGCGGTTTTGACGTATCCTCAACAAAACCTTCGAAGCCGTTGAGCGCAGTCAGTTTTCCGGCATCACCGACTTGCCCGCCGCTTTCGCCATAGAACGGCGTCTGGTTGAGGATGACGGTGACCGTCTCGCCCTCGCCCGCCGCCTCGACCCGCGCTTTGTTCTTGACCAGGGCAAGGACCACGCCCTCGCCTTCATGGCCCGAGTAGCCGGTGAATTCGGTCGATCCGATTTCTTCGGCGAGGTCGTACCATGTTTCGTCAGTAGCGGTTTCGCCCGATCCCTTCCACGCGGCGCGGGCAGCGGCTTTCTGTTCGGCCATGGCGGCATCGAAGCCGGCGCGGTCGACCGACATACCGCGCGCCCGGAGCGCATCCTCGGTAAGGTCGTAGGGGAAGCCGAACGTATCGTAGAGCTTGAACGCGGTCGCGCCGGGGAGCTCGCCCTTTTCGCCCATCGATCCAGTGGCTTCGTCGAGCAGTTTGAGGCCGTTGGCGAGGGTGCGGCGGAACTGGGCTTCCTCTTGCGCCAGCGTCGCCTCGATCAGCGGCTGGGCGCGCACCAGTTCGGGGAAAGCAGCGCCCATTTCCTTTACCAGTTCGGGCACCAGCCGGTGCATCAGCGGATCCTTGGCGCCGAGCAGAAAAGCGTGGCGCATCGCGCGGCGCATGATCCGGCGCAGGACATAGCCCCGGCCCTCGTTGGCCGGCAGCACCCCGTCAGCGACAAGGAAGCCCGAGGCGCGCAAGTGATCGGCGATGACGCGGTGTGACGCCTGCCGCTCGCCTTCCGCCTTGGTGTGGGTCAGTTCCTCCGATGCGTGGATCAGCGCCTTGAAGGTGTCGGTGTCGTAATTGTCGGTGACGTTTTGCATCACCGCGGCGAGCCGTTCGAGCCCCATGCCGGTGTCGATCGACGGCTTGGGCAGATTGGCGACGATCTCGTCATTTTCCTGGAGGAATTGCATGAACACCAGGTTCCAGATCTCGACGAAGCGGTCGCCGTCCTCGTCTGGCGATCCGGGCGGACCGCCGGGGATATGATCGCCATGGTCGTAGAATATTTCGCTGCACGGACCGCTCGGCCCGTCGGCGCCCATCGCCCAGAAATTATCCTTGGTGGCGATGCGGATGATGCGCTGCTCGGGCAGGCCGGCGATCTTCTTCCACAGGTCGAACGCCTGATCGTCATTGTGGTAGACGGTGACGGTCAGCCGGTCCGGCGACAGGCCCCACTCCTTGGTCAACAGGGTCCAGGCGTGGGTGATCGCCTGGTCCTTGAAATAATCGCCGAAGCTGAAATTGCCGAGCATTTCGAAGAACGTATGGTGGCGCGCGGTGTAGCCGACATTGTCGAGATCGTTATGCTTGCCCCCGGCGCGGACGCATTTTTGCGAGCTGACCGCGGTGACATAGGGCCTGGTCTCGAGCCCCGTAAAAACGTTCTTGAACGGCACCATCCCGGCGTTGACGAACATCAGGGTCGGGTCGTTGTGCGGCACCAGCGGCGCCGACGGCACGCGGGCATGGCCCTGCCCCTCGAAATAATCGAGGAAGGATCGGCGAAGGTCGTTGGTCGAAGTCATGGCCGATGATTTACGGTGCTTGCTGCATTGCGGCAAGGTGGGCGGCAAGAGAGCGGCACCTCGCGGTACCGCTCCCTCCTTCATTTAGCGATTTAAGTGCCTTTAGCCGTAGATCGGATACGCATCCTCGATCAGGCCCGAGCCGGCATCGACGCGGTAGACATTGCCATTGGCATAGCGATACCAATCGCGGTCACTGTCGGCGTAGCGGTCGCGATAATCGAACGGCACATTGTAGGTGTCGTAGCCGCCCGGCATCGGCTGACCGACCGCGAACTGGTCGCCGCTGATCAAGGCCGCCAACGCGAGGATCATCTGGTTGGTCGGATCAACCTGGTAGATGCCATTATTGGCATAGCGATACTGATATTGCGGCGAGTCCTGATAGACCGACTGGTAGCCATAAGGGACGTTATAGTCCGGATAGGCCACCGGCCACCGCTCCCCAACGTAATAATTGTCGGAATAGAGTGGGTAGCGCGCCGCGATCCGGCGACTGTCCGAATCCATCTGGTAGATGAAGCCGTCGCCATAACGATATGACCAATCGTCGGTGTCATAATAATTGGCGCGATAGTCGAGCGGCACATTGTAAGTGCTGTAGCTGTAGGGCAGCGACTGGCCAACGCCATAGCCCTGGCCCATCACCAGCGACACCAAAGCGGTGATCAGCTGGCTGCTGCTGTCGACCTGGTAAATGCCATAGCCGTCGTTGCGGTAATAATAGTCCGGCGTGTCGTAATAATAGTTGCGATACCCCAGCGGCACATAGCTGCTGTAATAGGTCTGCGGCCACGGATCGCCGATGCCATATCCGCCGAACAGCGGATAGAGCGAGCTGACGAGATTGCTCTGGCGGTTGATCTGATAGGCATAGCCGAAGTCATTATCGTAGCGATAATAATAGTCGGGCGTGTCGGCGTAGCGGCTGCCGTAAATCGCCGGCACCGCCGACCAGTCGCGATTGCTGTCATAACGGTCGCCGATCGACACGATCTGACGATCGTCGAACTTGGCCTTGAACGGCGTCATCTGACGCATGTCGCGGGTCGAGAATAACGGCGCGACCGGGCGATAGCCACGACCGTCGAAGCGCGCGGTGCGGACCGCGCGGTCGTCGCCGCGTGGTGCGAACAGGCGTTCTGCGGCGCGACGCTCGACGCGCTGCGCCTGGCGTTCGATGCGCTGGGGACGTTCGACGCGCTGCGCCTGACGCTCGACGCGCTGTTGTTGACGCTCAACACGTTGCGGACGCTCGGCGCGTTGCACCTGACGTTCGACACGCTGCGGACGTTCGGCGCGCTGGAACTGACGATCGACGCGCTGCGGGCGTTCGGCGCGTTGCACCTGACGCTCAACGCGCTGCGGGGCCTCGGCGCGCTGAACCTGACGGTCGTCACGCTGCGGCCGTTCGGCGCGTTGCACCTGACGCTCGACGCGCTGCGGGCGTTCGGCGCGTTGGGCCTGCTGGCCGTTAGCTTTCTGGGTCTGCGCCTGCTGCGGCCGATCGCCA
>JBDSOV010000066.1:0-3161 GCA_039914575.1 Sphingomicrobium sp. | reverse complement strand
ATATTGACGAAGCGGGATCCGGCTCCGGTCATACTGCGAGCATCATATGCTCGAGGCCGGCGAGCATCGTGGCGTCGGGCTTATCGGCGATCATTCTTGGCGGTTTTCCGGCGATTTCGGAAGCGATTGCGGCGATGTGGGCGGGGGTGGTGCCGCAGCAGCCGCCGACCACATTGACCAATCCGTCGGCGACCCATTCGGCGACCTGGCGCGCGGTTTCGTCGGCCGCCTCATCATAATCGCCGAGATCGTTGGGCAGCCCGGCGTTGGGATAGGCCATGATCAGCGTTTCGGCTTTTTGCGACAAGGCCGCCAGGTGGGGACGGAGCTGGGCCGCGCCGAACGAGCAGTTGAGCCCGACGGTCAGCGGCCGGGCATGGCGGACGCTGGCCCAGAACGCCTCGACCGTGTGGCCCGACAGGTTGCGGCCCGACAAATCGGTGAGCGTCATCGAGACCATGATCGGCAGCACCCGACCCAGCGCGTTGCCCGCCTCGATCACCGCCATGATCGCCGCCTTGGCGTTCAGCGTGTCGAACACCGTCTCGACGAGGATGAAATCGACCCCGCCGTCGACCAAGGAATCGACCTGCGCGCGATAAGCAGCCTTCACGCCGTCATAATCGACTTCGCGAAAGCCGGGATCGTCAACCTTGGGCGACAGCGACAGCGTCTTGTTGGTCGGGCCAATCGCGCCCGCCACCCAGCGCGACTTGCCGTCGGCAGCCGTGGCGCGGTCGGCGACGGCGCGGATGATGCGGGCCGAGGCGCGGTTCATCTCGTCGGCCAAGGCGACCGCCTCGGGGCCATAATCGGACTGGCTGATCGCGGTGGCGTTGAAGGTGTTGGTGGCGAGAATTTCGGCGCCAGCATCGACGAACCGATGGCAGATGCCGGTGATGATGTCGGGCCGGGTGAGGTTGAGCAGATCGTTATTGCCGCGTTGGTCGAGCGTGAAGGCGAGGTCGCCGCGAAAATCGGCCTCGGCCAGCCTTTCGGCCTGGATCATCGTGCCGTAGGCGCCATCCTTTACCAGGATTCGCTTGGCCGCCTCGGCGCGGAAGCTATCGGCGGGGCTCATGCGGCAGCCTTGGCGCGAACGCCTAGCAAGTGGCAGATGGCGTAAGCTAATTCGGCGCGGTTCAACGTGTAGAAATGGAAGTGGCGCACGCCGCCAGCGTAGAGCTGGCCGCACAATTCGGCGGCGACGGTGGCGGCGATCAGCTGACGCGCGGCGGGGAGCGCGTCGAGGCCGTCGAACATTTCGTCCATCCACGCCGGGATTGCGGCGCCGCACTGGCCGGCGAACTTGCGCGTCTGGGCGACGTTGGTGACGGGGAGGATTCCGGGAACGATCTCGATGTCCATCCCGGCGGCGGCGACGCGGTCGCGGAAGCGGAAGAAATTCTCGGCCGAGAAGAAGAATTGGCTGATCGCTCGGTCGGCACCGGCATCGACCTTGCGCTTGAAATGATCGAGGTCGGCCTCGGGACAGGTCGCTTCGGGGTGGACTTCGGGGTAGCAAGCAACCGAAATGTCGAACGGCGCGACACGCTTGAGCCCCGCGACCAACGCGGCGGCAGTGGCATAGCCTTCAGGGTGCGGCGCAAAGGCGCGCCCGGCCTCGGGCGGGTCGCCGCGCAGGGCGACGAGATGGCGCACCCCGGCTTCCCAATAGGAGCGGGCGACGGCATCGACTTCATCGCGGCTGGCATCGACGCAGGTCAAATGCGCGGCGGCGGTGAGCGGGGTCTCACGGACGATGCGTTCGACTGTCTGGTGGGTGCGCTCGCGGGTCGAGCCGCCGGCGCCGTAGGTGACCGAGACGAAGCGCGGGCCCAGCGGCGCGAGCGTCTCGATCGACTGCCACAGGGTTGCGGCCATCGCTTCCGACTTGGGCGGGAAGAATTCGAAGCTGACGGCGATGTCCCCGCGCGCCTCGGCGAACAATGGCGCATGGCTGTCCAACGCAGCTTCGGAACGCGGGTTCATGCGGCTTTCCGATCGTAGACCAAAGGCTTGCAGCCGCGCCACAGGGTCACCGTCAGTTCACCGCCGGGAAGATGCTCGACGAGGTCGGACTCGAGCCCCGCCGCGGCGAACCAGCTGGCAATCGCTTCATCCGAGAAACCGAGCCTGAGATGTGCGTCGGCGATCCGCAAATCCTCGCGCCCGTGCGCCGCGAAATCGACCACCAGCAGCTTACCCCCGGGGCGAAGCACCCGCGCCGCCTCGGCGATCGCCGCCGCTGGCGCCAATGCATAATGCAGCACCTGGTGGATGATCACGCTGTCGGCGCTGCCCGCCTCTAGCGGAAGGGAATACATGTCGGCCTGGCGCAGGCTGGCGTCGGCGATCCCGGCCTTGTCGAGCTTGACCCGCGCCAGCCGCAGCATCTCCGACGAGCGGTCGACCCCGAGCGCCTGACTGGCGGTGGGCCCGTGCAATTCGATCATCCGCCCGGTGCCGGTGCCGATATCGATCAGCGTGCCAAGCGGGCGCCCGGTTTCCTTGGCCCCCATCGCCGCCAGAATCGCGCGTTCGACCGCGCTTTCGGCGACATGGAGCGAGCGAATCGAATCCCACGCCTCGGCATGAACCGCGAAATAGCGCGCCGCAGCCTCGGCGCGGTCGGCGCGCACCGCGGCGAGCCGCACCGCATCGGCGTCGAGCAAGGCACGGCTTTGGTCATCGAGACATTGGTCGAACAACAAGACCAGCGCCGCGGTCCGCGTGCCCCCGGTCAGCGCGAGAAATACCCAGCTGCCTTCCTTGTGGCGGTCGATCAGCCCCGAATCGGCGAGAATCTTGACGTGGCGCGAGACCCGCGGCTGGCTCTGGCACAGCACCTGCGCCAGTTCGCCGACCGACAATTCCATCGACCGAAGCAGGGCGACGATCCGCAGCCGCGACGGATCGGCGAGCGCCTGGAATAGCTCGGCTACGGGAAGGCGGTGTGGAGCATCGAATGTCATTCTGGGCAAGATATAAAGAATTCTTTATATCCGTCAACGACAGAGGGCGTGGAAGGGTTATCGGAAGATTTTCACTCGACTCGTCGGAATCTCGATTGCGCAATCACAAAGGTGTCTTTACATCCGCGCGCTGGCCTGACCGATTATTGCGGCAGGCCGAGCCCTAGTGCCGCGAAAGCGGCACAT
>JBDSOV010000039.1:0-8126 GCA_039914575.1 Sphingomicrobium sp. | reverse complement strand
TCGCGGCGGGGAGGTGCGGTCAGGTTCGGACAGCACGATGTCATAGGCGATCGCCGCCGCCCAAGCTTCGGTCAGCCGGTCGGTCAACAGCGCAATGTCGGTGCGCGGCCACGGCCATTGGCCGAGGCGGCGGATCGTCTCCTCGTCGATGTCGACCACCCGCACCCCGGCATCTTCATAGGGCCGCGGCTCGATCCGCTGGAAATTGTCGAACAACAGGAAGCTCATCCGCTCCAACGCGGGCGCTAGCAGCGGCGGCGGGAACAGCGCCAGCAGCGCCACCAGCAGCACCGCCACGACGCCCGGGAGCGAAGCGCGGCGGCCAGTCCGTGCCGTTCGTTCGACCATTAACCTCCGCCCCCCTATGCCGATTCACCATGTTCTGACATGATGCGCTCATACCATTCGCCGATGGTGGTTGCTAAAGCAGGGCAAGTTCGGGGGGAAGCGTGTTGAAAGTTGGTCGCACATTATGGCATTCCGGAATCGGGCTGGCCGCTTTGTCAGTCACCATTCCCGCCCTCGCCCAGAGCGAGCAGGACATCGAGGCGCTGATCGCCGAGAGCCAGACTCCGGTCGACGCAATCACCACCGCGCGTCAGCAGACTGCGGCGGGTGACCTGACCGGCGCCGCGGCGACGCTCGATCGCGCCTTGCTCGAGAATCCCAACGCGAATGACGCGCGCCTGCTCTACGCCGCGACCTTGTGCCGCCTCGGCGATCCGCAGGGCGCGCGGATCGAGATCGGCAAGCTCGACCGGCAGGATGTCGGCAATGCGATGTTTGACGAGGCCAACCAAGCCTGCGGCGGCGGCTTGCAACGCCCGGCTCAGGCGCGGCAAGACAACGACACTGGCGTCTCAGGCGAAGTCTATGGCGGCCTCGCCTATGACAATGACGCGGCAGGCGCGCTGGCGCTGCAGTCCGACTTCTTCGGCTCGGCCAAGCGCGCCAACGGCTTCGGCCTGGTCGGCGGCGCGCGGCTTGCCGTGCGCTCGTCTGGCTATGGCGGCGGCGGCGGCCTCTATGGCGGGTTCAGCCTGGCCTCGAAGCATGAAATATCAGGGCCGCGGCTTGATTATGACATTGGCGAGTTGCGCGCCGGTTTCGGCAGCGGCGGCGGGCGGATCGGCTGGTCGATCGGCCCGGTGGTGCGCCACATCCGCTTGTTCGACGACCCTTACGTCACTGAATATGGCGGCCAGGGTGAATTGCTGCTCGGTCAGGCCAAGGTGCAACGCGTGCGCGTCCGGCTGGAGGGCGTGTACCAAAATTACGACGGCAGCGGCTTTCCCGGCAATGACGCCGACGGTGTACGGCTCGACCTGTCGACGGCCTATGAAGCGCGGGTCGGAAAGCGTGGCTATGTCTCGGTCGGCGTGGCGGGTGAGCTCAAGGACGCCGAGGAGCGCAATTTCGGCTATCGCGGTGGCCGCCTGTTCGCCGCATACCAGCACAGCTTCACCAACCTCGATTATCTCTCCCTGTCGGGTACGCTTCGCCACATCGATTTCCGCAACGTCGACTTTGTCGCCGATCGCAAGGATACGCGGGCCTATGCCCGGCTGGCTTATGCCATCGCGCTCGGCGCCGGCGGCCTGTTCGTCGAGGGCGCGGCCACTTACACTTATCGCCGCTCGAGCCTCGATGGCTTTCCTGATTTCCGCACCTATCGCAGCCCCGGCGCCGACGCGCGCCTGATCTGGAAATTCTGATGACGAGGATGCCTGCCATGACCCGCACCGCCTTTCCATTGCTCGCGCTGGCCGCAAGCCTGTCGATCGTGTCGACCGCCAATGCCGCCAGCACGGTCGGGATCAACGCCGCAATCCGCAATAAGGTGGTGATGCGGGCCGCGACCGATCCTTCGCCGCGCGCCGCGGTGCTCAAGGCGCGCGTCTCGCTTGGCGACCAAGTCCAGACCGCCAACGCCTCGATGCTCCAGATCCTGTTGCTCGACCGCAGCAATTTCACCGTCGGCTCCAACGCCCGGGTGACGATCGACCGCTTCGTTTATGATCCACAGCGCAGTGCCAGCGCGGTCGGCGCGTCGGTTGCCAAGGGCGCGTTCCGCTTCATCTCGGGCAAGTCGGTGCGCAACATGCCGGGCAAGACCGCGATCACTACCCCGGTCGCCTCGATCGGGGTGCGTGGGACGATGTTCGAAGGCGCGGTCGGGCCCGATGCGGTCAGGATCGCGGGGCTGGAAGCCGGCGCGGCCGGTGGCCGGGTCGATCCGGCAACCGCGACTTTGATCGTGCTTCGCGGTCCCGGCGCGACCCCGACCGAGCCGGGCGGTGCGATCGATGTCACCGCCAATGGCGAAACCGTGGCGCTCGACAAGCCCGGCATGGCGTTGTTCGTCCCCGGCCCCAACCAGCAAGCGATCGGCCCGTTCGCATTGTCGGACAGCGGTCTGCTGGCGCTCCACGATCTGCTCCGCACCACCCCGGATTCACGTGACGCGCTGGGCCGGTTCGATGCCGACGGCAATCCGATCGTCGATCGCACGCTGGAGAATCTGCCCGATCTTCGCGACGGGCAATAGCAAGCCGCGTTAGACTGCCTTGAGGCCCCGCGCATAATGCGCAGCCTTGGCGGCATAATGGGCCGCCGACACCGCCAGCGCTGCCAGCTCCTGCTCGGTCAGCGCGCGGATTGCTCGCGCGGGGCTGCCGACGATCAGCATCTGCGGCTCGAACATCTTGCCCTCGGTGACCAACGCCCCGGCCCCGACCAGGCAGCGCTCGCCGATCACCGCGCCATTGAGCACCCGCGCGCCCATCCCGATCAGCGCGCCGTCTTTCACCGTGCAGCCATGGAGGATCGCCTGGTGGCCGACGGTTACCCGCGCGCCGATAGTCAGCGGCGCACCGGGGTCGCTATGGCCGACGGCGCCATCCTGCACGTTCGATTCCAACCCGATAATGATCGGAGTATTGTCGGCGCGGATCACCGCCCCGAACCAGATGCTGGCGCGCGGCCCGAGCCGGACATCGCCGATCAGATCGGCCGATGGGGCGGCCCACGCACCCTCACTGAAGCTCGGCGCGAGGCCGTCGATAGCATAATTTGGCATTGCCCGATCCTATCCTGATTTGGCACATCCGCCAGTGGGGATTCACGAACCATTAGCAATTTTGCGCGAGGCTTCGGGCCATGAACGCCGCGCATGCCTTCCTTGCCCTGCTCGCTACCTCGCTGGCCTGTGCCCCGCCATGCCTCGCTGCGGCCGCTTCGATCGAGCCGGACAGCAATATCCCGGCGCGCATCCTGGCGCTGCATAATCGTGAGCGCGCCGCAGTTGGTGCCCCGCCATTGGCATGGGATCCGGCGCTGGCGGCGTCGGCGGCAAGTTATGGCCCGGCGCTGGCCAGGCTTGGCCGCCTCGCCCATTCGCCGCGCGAGACCCGCCCCGGCCAGCGCGAAAATCTGGCGATGGGGTCGGCCGGTTACTACGGGCTCGAGGCCCTCCTCGGATTTTGGGTCGAGGAAAAGCGCCACTTAAAGCCCGGGCTGTTTCCCGACGTCAGCCGCACCGGTTACTGGAAGGACGTCGCGCATTACACCCAGATGATCTGGAAGGGCACGACCAACGTCGGCTGCGCATTGCACGTCGAAGGCGGCCGCAATTATTTGATCTGCCGCTATTCGCCGCCCGGCAACGCCGACGGACGGCCCGTCTACTAAGCAGGGCTGATCGCAAACGCCGCAGCGGCGCCGACCAGCCCCGGCTCGGCCAAAGTAATGATCTTGACCGGCAGCCGCTTCAGCGCCTCGCCGAACCGCCCCTTGGCCACGAACCGTTCGCCGAATCCGGACGTCGGCAGGAAATCGCGCAATCGCCGCCCGACCCCGCCGGCGATCACCACGCCGTTTGCACCATGCGCCAGCGCGATGTCACCCGCGACGCTGCCCAGCACCAGGCAGAAATGCTCGACTGCCGCCCGCGCCAGTGGGTCGTCGCCGTCGGTCGCACGGGTCCAGATATTCTTGTCCTCGAACGGGTCGCTATCGCAGCGGTCCTCGCCGCCAAGCGCTTCGTAAATGTCCGATATGCCCGGCCCCGCAGCGACGCGCTCGACCGACACCCGGCCGAAGCGCGCGCGCAACCTGTCGAGCAAGCCATCCTCGAAGGCATCGACCGGAGCGAAACCGATATGCCCGCCCTCGCTCGGCACGATCCGGTACCCACCGTCGCCGCGCCACAACTGCGCCACGCCCAGCCCCGTCCCCGGCCCGACGATCGAGATCGACCCCGCTTCTGGAAACGCCTCGTCCGGCCCGCACAGATACTGGAAGTCGTCCGGCTTGGCCTGCGCCACGGCATGGCCGACCGACTCGAAATCATTGACCAGCACCAGCCTCTCTAGCCCCAGCTCGCGCTCCAGCGCCGAATGCTCGATCCGCCACGGCAAATTAGTCATCTGGACCACCCCGTCGACCACCGGCCCGGCGACCGACAGCGCCACCGACTTGGGCGGCGCCACGCCGCTGCGCCGTTCAAAATCGGCCCAGGCAGCGGGGATGCCGTCATAGTCGCCCGACTTGAGCGTCACCGGCTCGCTTAAGGCCACGACTTTGCCGCCCGCCACGTGTGCAATCGCGAACCGCACGTGCGTGCCGCCAAGGTCGATCGCGACCAGCCGGGTCATTTGGTGATTGTCACCACGACATCGCCATCGCGCCGCAACACTGCGGTGGTGACGTCGCCCTCGACCCGCGCCAGCCGAAGGTCGACCCGCGATGAGCCGATCGCGATATTGCGGATGGTGAGATCATCGAGGAATTTGGGAAGCACCGGACGGTTGAGCTGAAGGGTCGAAGTGTCGGGATCGATCACGCAGCCGATTGCCGCCGCGACCAGAGCAAATGGAGTCGCCGCGGCCCACGCCTGGGGTGAACAGGCCACCGGATAGGAGGTCGGCCCCTGCCGCCGTCGCCGCTCGAACCCGCAGAACAATTCGGGCAGCCGCCGAAGATCGTCATAGATCGCCGATTCGAAAATTCCTTCGAAGATCGACAGCGCGCCCTTCTTGTGGCCGTAGCGCGCCAGCCCGAGCGCAATCAGGCCATTGTCGTGCGGCCAGATCGAGCCATTGTGATAGGCCATCGGATTGTAGCGCGCCTCGCCCACCGCCACAGTCCGCACCCCCCAACCCGAGTGAAAA
Organism: Sphingomicrobium sp.; assembly: GCA_039914575.1. Lineage (GTDB taxonomy): Bacteria > Pseudomonadota > Alphaproteobacteria > Sphingomonadales > Sphingomonadaceae > Sphingomicrobium. The sequence goes on along the minus strand of JBDSOV010000039.1, from coordinate 2,955 downwards.
CGCTTGCCGGTCAGCAGGGCCGCGACCTTTGCCGCTCGTTCGGGCGAGGCGATCCCGGTGAACAGGCAGTGGCCGGCGTTGGACGCCAGCACCTCGCACCGCTTTTTGTCGCCATCGAGCGCAATTGCGTATGTGCCCGCTTCCTCGATCCAGAAGGCGTCCTCAAATTTGACCCTTAGCTCTTCGGCCTCGCGCGCCAGCTTCGCCGACAGCTCGCTGTCGCCGAGCCGCGCTGCGAGCACCGCTGCCCCCTGCTTGGCGGCGAACACATAGCCCTGCACCTCGCACAGCGCGATCGGTGCAGTCGCCAGCCGCCCGTCGCGGTGGAAAATGCTGTCGGAGCTGTCCTTCCAGCCCTGGTTGCTGAGGCCCTTTTCGGTCATCCGCGCATATTCGACGAAGCCGTCGCCATCGACATCGCCAAAAGTATCGATCCACGCCAGCGCGGCGAGGATGTTTGGCCAGATCGCGCGGATCGTGTCGAGATCGCCGGTCCGCTCATGAAATTGCGCAGCGAGCATCACGAACAACGGGGTCGAATCGACCGAACCGTAATAACGCCGGAACGGCACCTCGCCGAGCGCCGCCATCTCGCCCCCGCGCCGCTCGTGGAGGATTTTGCCCGGCTCGGCATCGGCTACCGGATCGACCTCGGTCGCCTGGAGATCGGCGAGGGTCAGAAGCACGCCCTTGGCGAAATATGGCGCGCACCACAGCAACAGCATCGCGGTGATGATCCCGTCGCGACCGAAGATCGTGCTGTACCAGGGCACCCCGGCGTAGGGGTAAGCGCCATGTTCGGTCTCGGTCATCAGCATGTCGAGATCGGACCAGGCGCGCGCGATCACCGCGTCGAATTGCGGGTTGCTGCTGTCGAGATGGACTCGCTGGTGCGCCATTTCGCGGCGCGTCTTGTGGGTAATGCGAAACGCTTGCGCGATCGTATCCTGATCTTCCTGGTCGTCCTCGATCAGGCAACAGACCTTAATCACGATCGACTGCTCGCGTTCCTCGTCGAGGTCGACGTCCCACCGCGCGGTGCCGTCACCAAGTTCGCTTGGTGGCGGCTCGAAACGCAGCACAGTCCGCCGCGTGACATCGTCGAGTCCGAGGTAGCGATATTCGAATTCGCCGTCGGACACTCGTGTGAAGCTCTTGGTGCCGCGGTTCGCGCGGCGGGTACCGCGTACTTCGAACAGATCGGCGAAATCGGCATCGAACCGGATATCGATCGAGATGGTCCGCCCGATCGGGCCGTAGCTGCGCAGGCGGATCCGCTCGAACGACGAAGAATCGTTGAGAAATTTGAAGCGCGACAGATGCACCGATTCGCGTTGCAGCCAGACCCGCCCCCTGGTCGTGTGGAGGTCGGCATTGGTCAGATCGACCACCATCGCGCCATTGTCATCGAGCAACACCGAGCCGAGCTGGAGCGGATCTGCCCCGCCCAGCCGGACGGTGAATTCGCTAAGGAACCTGGTGTCCTTGTAGAACAGACCATCGGGACCAAGCGCGCCGCCGGCGAAATTGCCCTGTTGGTCGAACACCGCGAACAGATCATTATGCTTGAGGGTGCGGAGCGTCCGCTCGACCAGGGATTCGGTCGCCTCGATATGATAATCTTCCTTGCGCTCGACGAGCACCGGAAATGGCGGGGCGACCGCCGCGGAAATAGTCTCGTTCAAATCAGCTGGCCAGCATAAAGGGTTCCCGAAACCGGGTTCGATCCTGCATGGTCGAGCCGCTCAACAGACGCAAATAATCTTCGGCCATGCGGCGCGCGGTGAAGCGCTGCTCGAAACAGTTGCGGACGGTCTGGCGGGGCAGTTCGCCGCACGACGCCACCGCCGCGACCGCCTCGTCGACGCTGCTCACGAGGAAACCCGAGCGGCCATGGTCGATCACCTCGGGGGTCGATCCGGTGGCCCAGGCGATGGTCGGGGTGCCCGCCGCCATCGCCTCGATCATCACCAGCCCGAACGGCTCGGGCCAGTCGATCGGGAAGACCAAGGCGCGGGCCTGCCCGAGGAAGGCAGGTTTGTCGGCGTCGCCGATTTCGCCGATGAACTCGATCAAAGAATGATCGAGCAACGGCGCGATCTCCTTCTCGAAATAGTCGCGGTCGGCATGATCGACCTTGGCCGCCATCTTCAATTTCATCCCCGATTTGATGGCAATCTCGATCGCCCGGTCGGGGCGCTTCTCGGGGCTCATCCGGCCGAGGAAGGCGAGGTAGTCCCCGCCGTGCGCCGCAAATGGAATGAGCTGGTCGGGAAGGCCATGATAGACTGTCCCGGCGAAATTGGCGGTCGGCACCGGGCGCCGCTGGTCGTCCGAAATGCTGACCAGCCGCATCTCCGGAAACGCCGAAAAGCCCGGTTCAAAATCGGGCAAGTCAAGACGCCCATGGAGCGTCGTCAAACACTTGCCAGCGAGATGCTTGAACAACGGAAATTGCACGAAATCGACGTGGAAATGGATGAAATCATATTTGTCGGCATCGCCCAGCACGCGATCGACCATCGCCACCGTATAGGCCAGATGATTGTTGATCCCGTCGAGCCGAAGCCCACGCGGCGCGCAGGGGATCAGTTTGGCCGACGTCTCGCTGTCGCCGCTGGCGTAGAGGGTGACGTCATGGCCAAGCTCAACCAGCGCCTCGGTCAACCACCAGATGACTCGTTCAGTCCCGCCATAGAATTTGGGCGGGACGGCTTCGGCCAATGGCGCGACCTGAGCGATACGCAATGACTCTACTCCCTTTGCCCGACATTGCCGAACCAACGAAAAGTTGGGCCGACTGTTCCCGCCGCTGCTCTTGCCAAACTGGTCGACGGGTCTAGGCCCCGCAGGGATGACCGACCTGCCAAAGCCCCCATCGGCCCTGCTCGACGGCGCGTCCTTGTTCCTCGATTTCGACGGGACTTTGGTCAATTTCGTGATCGATCCGGCGGC
>JBDSOV010000003.1:0-6194 GCA_039914575.1 Sphingomicrobium sp. | reverse complement strand
GCGCGACGATGTCGATCAAATCGAGGATCTTGGGCTCGGTGACACCATTGACGAAGCGGCCGCGCTTGCGGAGTTCACGCAGCAAAGCGACGCCGAGCAGGAACGCCATGCCGACTGCGGCGAGATGGCCGTGCGCGGCACCGTCGATGCTCTCGTCGAGGCGGTTGGGGTTGATCATCGCCAACGTTGTGGGGAGCGTGGTCGAACAAAGATGATGGTCGCAAACGATGACGTCGAGCTTGGCGGCGGCGGCCTCGGCCAGCGCGTCGAACGCCTGAGCCCCGCAATCGACGGTGATCGCGAGGCTCGCGCCTTTGACCTTCAATTCGACCAAGGCCTTCCCGCTCGGACCATAGCCCTCCATCAAACGGTCGGGGATGTAGATCATCGGGTCGTTGCCGAGACGGCGGAGGAGCAGGGTCAGCAGCGCCGCCGAGGTCGCGCCGTCGACGTCATAATCGCCGAAGATCGCGATCGTCTCGCCCGCCTCGACCGCATCGGCGAGCCGGGCGGCGCCCTTGTCCATGTCGGCGAACACCGACGGATCGGGCAGGAAATCGCGAAGTGTGGGAGCGCGGTGGCGGGCGAGGTCGGCGGGGGCGACGCCGCGGGCGAGCAGCAGCTGGTCGACCAGATCGATCCCGAGATCGTCGCCGCCATCGCGGCGCGGGCGCCACGGCTGGCCGCTGACCGAGCGGAAGGAGGCGAAGGAGGCGCTCATCGGGCGGCGATCAGGCGGACGCGCAGGGTCTGCGCTTCGGCCTGGCGCAGGGCGGGAACGTTATGGGCCGAAAAGCCGCCACCGCCGGCAACTCCGAGACGCAGGGTGCAGATGCCGAAGGCCCGGCTCCAGAAGTTCTGGGCGAGCTCGACGCTCTGGATGTTGCGGGTTGGGACGATAGCGCGGCGGCGGCGCCACCAGCCGGTCTCGACGAACAAGCTTTGGTCCGACAGTGCATAGCGGGTCTGCCGCCAGCCGAGCCACCGCGCACCAATCGCGACCAGCGCCCCGGCGATCCATAGCAAGACGCCTGGCTGCACCAGCAACCCGACAACCAAGGCGACCAGCGCCGCCGGGGCAAGCAAGGCGGCTAGAGAGGTGACGTAGGCGATCGACACGCGCGACCAGTGGCCGGTCGAGGGCACAGTGGGCCAGCCGAGCGAGGAAAGGATCGTCTCCGCCTCGTGCGGGTGGGCGAGCGGGGCGACGACATGGTCGCCCTTGGCGCCGTCCATGGCGAGGCTCTGCAGCTTCAATTCGCACCAGCCGAAGGCGCGCCTGATCGGGCCGCTCGCAAGGATCGCCGCTTGGACGCGGCGGACGGGCACGGTGACGTCGGTTAGGGTCGTGAGGCCGCGACGGCGGCGAAGGCCGGACTCGGTACGATCGAGGCGAAAGCCATGCTCGCGCAGCAGGGTGCGGACAAAACCGGTGGCGATTCCGAGCAGGCTCAGCACCAGCGCTCCGCCGATCATTGCGATGATCTGGTGAGCGATGATCAATTCCTGCAGCGGACCGGAGCGCTCGGCGATCAGGATCCAGAAGCTGCGCTTGAACGGGTCGAAGCCGAGCACGTCGCCGAACGTCTGGGTGACGCCGAACAGGCCGGCGACCACCACCAGCGAGAAATTGAACAGTCCGGCGATGGCCACGCGGCGGGTATCCATCGCGAACAAGGGCGGGGTATCGACATCGTCGACGTTGGCGGCGGCCAACGGAGCACGGCCGCGGCGGGCGCGGATATGATCGCGCAACGCCTCGGCGCGTGCCAGCGCGATGGTGTCGAGCACGCCATCCTCGTCCTTGGCGCCGGCCGACGCGCCGGTCTCAAGTCGCACCCGGGCGAGCCCGAACAGGCGGTGCAACGGGCCCTGCTCAAGATCGACGTCGGTCACCCGGTCGAACGGAATTGCGCGGCTGTTGCGCGACAGGAACCCGCTGTCGATGCGCAGCTCGTCCGCGCCGACCCGATATTCGAGCTTGAGCCAGGTAAAGAAGAGCGAGCCGACCGAGAAAATGACAAAGGCGATCGCGATCAACGCGACCAGCCACCAGCGGCCCTGCGATCCGAGCACCGCTGCGCCGGCGATCAGCCCCCACGCGCCCTTGAGCGACTTGCCAAGGCCGGTCACCAGATAGAGCGGGTGGAGCCGTTCGGGCGGGGCCAATCCGGCGTCAGATGCTGAAAGAGATGGGGTCATTCGCTATCGCTACGGATCGACCCGCGAATGTCCTCGCGGATTGCGGCGGCGGTATCGGGCGACACGCCGGGCAAGGACACGATGCTATTATGGGTTCCGGCGGTGTGGACCACCAACGTGGCGGTGCCGAACAACTTGTCGAGTGGCCCGCGCTTGACGTCGATATGCTGGACCCGGACGAACGGGACGATGGTGTCGCTGTGGAACAGCCAGCCGCGCACCACGCGCAGCAGTCCGGCGTCAACCGAATAGCCAAGGCGGCGGTAGATGCGCTCGGGCGCGACGAGGATCGCGCTAAATGCAGTCAGGCCGACCAGCACCGGCGCCAGACCGGCGATCGGCAGTTCGTTGAGGACCAGTCGGTCGAGGACCAGCGAGCCGACCAGCACCGGTAGCCAGAACATCGCCGCGCCGAGCCGAAGGACATGGCGGTAAGCGGGTTCGACCGGCTGGATCGGGGCAAAGGTGTCAGGTGTCATGCGCGGATAATACAGTGAAGCTGGCGCGTCACAAGTGGGTACCTTGGGGGATCAGGCGACCCCGTGGCGATGCTCGGTGACCACCCGGCGGACGGTGCCCGAACTGGCGCGCATGACGATCGTTTCGGTGGTGACGCAGCCGCCGCGGCGGCGCTTGACGCCCTTGAGCAGCGAGCCGTCGGTGACTCCGGTGGCCGCGAATATGCAATCGCCCATGGCCATGTCCTCGAGCGCGTAAATGCGGTCGAGGTCGTCGATCCCCCAGCGCTTGGCGCGGGCGCGTTCGTCGTCATTGCGGAAGATGAGGCGGCCCTGGATCTGCCCGCCGACACACGCCAACGCGGCCGCCGCAAGCACCCCTTCGGGTGCTCCTCCGGTGCCGAAATAGACGTCGATGCCGGTGTCGGGATCGGTGGTCGAGATGACCCCCGCGACATCGCCGTCGGGGATCAGCTGGATGCCGCAGCCGAGCGCTCGAAGTTCGGCGATGATCCCGGCATGGCGCTCGCGGTCGAGCACGCAGGCGGTAATCTCGGCCGGATCGACTCCCTTGGCGGTGGCGATGCTGCGGACATTGTCGGCGACGCTCTTGGCGAGATCGATCGTCCCCGGCGCATAGCCCGGCCCGATCGCCAGTTTCTCCATGTAAACGTCGGGCGCGTTGAGCAGGCCGCCTTTCTCTGCAATCGCCAGCACGGCGAGCGCATTGGGGCCGCCCTTGGCGGTGATGGTGGTGCCTTCAAGCGGATCGAGCGCAATGTCGATCCCGGGGCCCGAGCCCTGCGCCGAGCCGACCTTTTCGCCGATATAGAGCATCGGTGCCTCGTCGCGCTCGCCCTCGCCGATCACCACCGTGCCGTCCATCGGCAGCTGGTTCAGGGCAGCGCGCATCGCTTCGACCGCGGCAGCGTCGGCGGCTTTTTCGTCGCCGCGACCGACCAGCTTCGCGGCGGCAATGGCCGCAGCTTCGGTCACCCGGACCATTTCGAGGACGAGGACTCGGTCGAGGATGGAAGAGGCGGTGACCATGAAAGCTCCAATCGGGGGAATATCATGCCGCCGATAGGCACCGATCAAGCGGTGCGCAACGGTTACTCCGCTTCGGGCTCGGCCTCATGGTCGAGGATTGAGGTGCGGACGCGGACCGAGCGGGTGCCGAGGCGGGTTTCCTGGAGGAAGATGGCGAAGCCCGCGCCGGTCGAGATCATCGAGGCGATGAACAGCAAGGCGATGGCGGTACCGAATTTGAGGCCCGACAGGAAGGCCATGAACAGCAGGATCACCACCGCCGAGATCAGCAAGGCGGCGAGGACGGTGCAAAAGATCGCACGATTGACGATGTGGATCCGGCGGTCGAGCAGCCTTACCTCGCGGATCAGCCGGTCATGCTCGTCGCCGCGACTGCCGAGGATGCGCGGCTCGAGATTGCGCGCGCGATCGACGATCCGTGCGAGGCGCCCGGCGCAGACATTGAGGAATGCGCCGAGCCCGGCGAGCAGGAACACCGGCGCGACCGCCAGCTGGATGATCAGCGCCAGCTGGGTAAGCTGGACCGACGCGGCGGGGAGGACGGGGGTCATGCCCCCTCAGACGTCTTCGGCGGCGCGGGCGGTGGCGGCGATTTCAAGCAAGAACATGGCGGTGGCGATGAAGCTGGCCGCGAGCACCCAGGCGAAGCTGGCGATCATTGGCGGGGTGGCACCGAACAGGCTGACGATCAGGGTGGCGATCGACAGGCCGACCCCGAGGATCAAGGCGAGCACGAGGTCGGTCAGCGCGGCAAGGCCGGTCCAGGTACGGACCGACCCCTCTTCGATCCGCGCGGCAAGAATCAGCACGATGCTGCGCGCGAACAGCCAGCCGGCGATGATCGTCAGGGTCGAGAGGAAATGGGTCGAGGATTCGGTTGCGAACAGGATTCCGGCAAGGATGGTAAGTGCACCAGCCAGCATCGACAGGCGGCGCGCCCTGTGGCGCAGGCGACCGGCGACAAGCTCGGTCAAACCGGCGAGGACCAGCAAGGTGCCGATGATCACTGAGCTATGGGTCTTGCCGTAGAGCGGCAACAGGGCCGAGCCGGCGCTGAGCAACAGAATCAACCAGCCCGCGGTGGCGATGAATTTGGCGCGCTCGGGAAGCGCGGAGGCGGTGGTGGGGAGGGGTTCCATGGGCCGGAGGTTAGCAAGCCTGCTTGGAAAGGGCCATCGCTGCCTCGCGCCGCACAGCCGGCAGGCGCCACCAGGCGGTGCCGGGGCTGAGGTGGTGCTCGTGATGATAGCCGCCAAAATGGAAGCAGGTGATCAATGATCCAAGGAACGGCAGCGCGTTGCTTCGCGCGCGATGCTCGTCGGCGAAGGGCTTGTCGGCGTGGCGATGCGGCAGATAGGTGCCGAACACGAACAATTGCACCAGCGCCAGCACGGCGGGCACGGCCCAGAAGATGACGATGTTGAGCAAAGACGCGCCGAGCAGCATGTAAATGATGGCGACGACCGTGATCCGCACAATCTGGCCATGGGTGTAATAGCCGCGAAAGAAGGCCACGAACCAGGGCAGGATATGGCGCGGATCGCGGGGATTGAAATCGGGGTCGTCGGCGGTGCCGGGGGCGGCATGGTGCGCGAGATGCTTGGGGAGCAGCGCGCGATATGACAGAGCGGCATAGGCGCCGAGGCACATCGTCCCGATCCAGCGGTTCAATTTCGGCCGCCCAGGGGCGAGCGAGCCGTGCATGCAATCATGCGCGATGATGAACAGTCCGGTGCTGAGCCACGCCTGGACCAGCACGAGGAGGGCGGCGAGCGGGATCGATCCGGAGCGCCACTGCCAGATGAAAATCCCGCCGACGTGGATTGCCAGCCACGCTGCGCAGACCGCCGACGCAAGCAGCAGGCCGACAGCGGACGTTGTGTCATCGTTCCGGGCCATGACCTTTTCATAGCAGGTTATGTCAGCCACTTTGAACCTCAATCGCGACGATTGTGATTGTCCCGCCGGGGCCGGGTGGCTCGACCTCCTCACCGATCTCACTTCCAATCAGCGCCTTGGCGAGCGGGGCGGTGAAGGCGATCCGGCCTGCCGCGGGCTCGCTTTCGTCGTGGCCGACGATTTCGAGTCGGCGTGTGTTGCCGTCCTGCTTGATCGTCACCGCCGTTCCGAACGCGACGATCTCGCCCGACGACGGCGGCGCAAGTAACGCGGTGGCGAGCCGGGCGCGCCAGTAACGCTGGTCGCGGAGCAGCTCGGGCGATTGCTCGGGCGTGGCGGCGACGACCGCGGCATCGAGTTCGGCATTGCGCGCCTCGATCAGGGCGAGGCCGCGCGGGGTGACGAGGTTGGGGCCGGGCGGCAGCGGCAGCTCGAACTTGGGCTCAAGATGCTCCTCATCGCTCTCGCGGCGGAAGGCGACGCTCATGCGCCCGCCATCAACTTCTTCACGCCCCGCGCCGCCTGGCGGAGGCGTTGTTCGTTTTCGACCAGCGCCAGCCGAACATAGCCTTCGCCTTCCTCGCC
>JBDSOV010000268.1:0-4304 GCA_039914575.1 Sphingomicrobium sp. | reverse complement strand
CTGAATCCTGCGACTGGCGGCTGAGATCGCCCAGGCTCACTATCCCGACCAATCGGTCTTCGGCGTCGATCACCGGCATCCGGCGAACCTGCTTGTCGCTCATCTGCTGGGCAATGGCGTGGACGTCATCGGTATCGCGCGCGCAGACGATATCCTTGCTCATCAATTCGGCGACGGAACAATCGGGGCCGAGGCCCTTGCCGATACCGCGCACCGCAATGTCGCGGTCAGTGATCATGCCGACGATCTTATCGCCGTCGCACACCGGGATCGAGCCGGTATCGGCCGAAAGCATGAAGCCCGCTGCCTGTTGGGCGGTGTCGCTTGGCGATACGGTCTGGACGTCGCTGGTCATGAGGTCGCGGATGTTCATTGTTGGTCTCCCTATGGTTGGAAGGTCAACGAAGCTTCGCCACGGGGCGTTCCGCCAATCAGGGCAGATTCTCGGTCAGCAGATCGTAGGTCGCGACCAGATCATCCTTCTGGTTGAAGATTTCGACTGCCCAGCGGACCACGCCGGTGTCCTCGCTCTTGAGCGCTTTCGAGCGGACACTGAGCTCAACCCGCATCGAATCGCCGGGATAGAGCGGGGTCAAGAAGCGCAGATTCTCGAGCCCGGTATTGGCCAGGACCGGGCCTGGGTCTGGCCATACGAACAGCCCGGCGGCGAAGCTCAGGATGAGGTAGCCGTGGGCGACGCGGCCCTCGAAGATTGGGGAGGCTTTCGCCGCTTCCTCATCCATATGGGCGTAGAAATTATCGCCGGTGAAGCCAGCGAAATGCTCGATATCCTCGATCGTCACAGTGCGGCTGTCGGTACGCAACGTGTCGCCAATGTGAAGGTCGCGCATGTGCTTGCGGAACGGATGGCCGTCGACGAAGCGTTTCGGCCCGCCGGGAATGTATTGCGCGCTGATCGCGGCGATCATTGCCGGGGTCGACTGGATCGCGGTGCGCTGCATGTAATGCTTGACCCCGCGCACCCCGCCCATCTCCTCCGACCCGCCGGCACGACCGGGGCCGCCGTGGACCAGCACCGGGAGCGGCGAGCCGTGGCCGGTGCTTTCGGCGGCGTTGTCGCGGTTTATCACCAGCATCCGGCCATGGAAGGCGGCGGCGCCCTGGATGAAGTCGCGGGCGGCGGCGGGATCGTTGGTGAACAATGACAATGCCAGGCTGCCCATGCCGCGATTGGCCAGCGCGATGGCATCGGCGAGGTCGCGATAGGGCATGATCGTCGACACCGGGCCGAATGCCTCGACATCGTGGACCGCATCGGAGCTCCAAGGATCGTCGGCGCGGAGCAGAATCGGCTCCATGTAGGCGCCGCCTTCGGGGCCGACCTGTGCCTCGAGGTTGCCCGAGACGATCCGCGCGCCGGCGGCGGTGAGCTTGGCGACCTGGGCGCGGACATCGTCGCGCTGGCTGGTTGAGACGAGCGCGCCCATGTCGGAAGCGACTTCCGCCAGCTTCTGCGCGATCTTCACTTCTAGCGCGTCTAGATAAGCGGCGGGGGCCATGGCGCGGCGGATGGCGGTGCATTTTTGACCCGCCTTGACGGTCATCTCGGTGACGACTTCGGTGACGAACAGGTCAAATTCGGGGGTGCCCGGCGCGGCGTCGGGGCCGAGCAACGAGGCATTGAGGCTGTCCTGCTCGGCTACGAACCTGACGCTTTCGCGTAGTACCACGGGGTGCGACTTCAGTTTGAGCGCGGTGGTGGCCGAGCCGGTGAAGCTGACCACGTCCTGCCCGCTTAGGTGGTCGAACAGATCGCCGACTCCGCCGACGATCAACTGCACCGCGCCGTCGGGGAGCAGCCCGGTGTCGATCATGATGCGGAACGCAGCTTCGCACAAATAGGCAGTGGAGGAGGCCGGTTTGACGATGGCGGGCATTCCGGCGAGCAAGGCCGGGGCGAGTTTCTCGAGCATTCCCCAGACCGGGAAATTGAAGGCGTTGATATGCAACGCCGCGCCCTGCAGCGGGGTGTAGATATGCTGGCCGACGAAGCTGCCGCCCTTCGACAGCGGCTCGAGATCGCCGTCGAGCAGGACATGGGCATCGGGAAGCTCGCGGCGGCCCTTGGAGGAGAAAGAGAGCAGGGTGCCGGCGCCGCCCTCGATATCGATCCAGCCGTCCTTGCGGGTAGCGCCGGTGGCGGTGTTGAGGGCGTAAAGCTCCTCCTTGCGGGCGAGGATGGCGAGGCCGAGGCCTTTGATGATCCGGGCGCGCTGGTGGAAGGTGAGGGCGTGCAACGCCGGGCCGCCGACAGTGCGGGCGTGGGTCAGCATGGCGGCGAAATCCACCCCGCCCGAGCCGGTGGTGGCGACCAGGCTGCCGTCGATCGCGGAGGCGATGTCGGCGCGCTGGCCGGTGCCGGCGACCCATTGGTCGCGGGCGTAGTTGAGCAGCTCTGCGGTCTTCATGCGATCAATTCCTTCCGCCCGGGCCATGCCCCCTGCGGCGGGTCGCGGTAAAGTCACAAAGGTCGCTAAAGTCACTAAAGTCGTGGAGACGACAACCATTTTGCGGGGAATTCAACTGAGGAGCGGAAGTTTGGTGGCAGGAAAGGTCGAACCAGCGCCATGAACCGAGCGTGGCAGGCGAAATCCTACATTGGAAGCGTTTTTTCAGCGCCGCTGCGCAAGCAGGATCAGCGCGACCCCCACCACGCCAAGGATTGCCCCGCGCAGCGCCCACGGGCGCTGGTCGAGCATGAAGCTGGAGGCGGGCCACTGGATGTAGCCGAGGCCCTGCCCGATCCACAGCAGGCCCATCAGCAAAGCGGCGATTCCGACGATCAACAGCATGGTCTTCATGGAGAAAACTCCTTTTAGCGACCCTCGAAGGTCGCGGGCCGTTTTTCGAGGAAGGCGGCGACGCCTTTGCGATAGTCGTGGGTGAAGCCCAGGCGGCGCATTTCGTCGCGCTGCAGATCGAGCTCCTCATCGAGCGTGCGGGAGCCGGTGGTGCGGACGATCGACTTGATCGCGGCCAGGCCAAGCGGGGGGAGCGACGCGAGTTTCGCGGCGAGGGCGTCGACTTCGGCATCGAGCGCTTCGTCGTCGACGCATTTCCAGATCAGGCCCCAGTCGGCGGCGGTTTGCGCGGGGAGCGGCTCGCCGGTCAGCGCGAGGCCGAGCGCGCGGGCCTGTCCGACCATCCGGGGGAGGTGCCAGCTGCCGCCGCTGTCGGGGATCAGGCCGAGCGAAGCGAAACTCTGGATGAACCTGGCGGATTTCGCCGCGACGACGAGGTCGCAGGCGAGCGCGATATTGGCGCCGGCGCCGGCGGCGACGCCGTTGACCCGTGCGATCACCGGCTGGGGCATGGTCGCGAGTCGGCGGATCAGGGGATTCCAGCATTCGTCGACGGTTTCGCCGAGGTCGACCGGCTGATCGCCGCCAACCGCGCGGTCGTTCAAATCCTGCCCTGCACAAAAGCCGCGACCGGCGCCGGTGATGATGATCACGCGGGCATCGGCGGCGGCGTCGAGCGCGTCGGCCAGTTCGGCGTGCATCGTCTTGGTGAAGCTGTTGAGGCGGCCGGGGCGGTTGAGGGTGAGGCGGGCGACGTGGTCGTCGATGGCAAGCAGGATGGTTTGATCGGTCATGGCGACGATAGTGAAGGAAGGTGGACCCCGGCTCAAGGCCGGGGTGACGGTATCGGGGTTTGAACCTCGCCCCGCCACACGCTACATCAGCATCATGTACACCACCGACCTTAGCAAGACCGTCACCTCGATCGAGACGCCCGAAGATCCCGCGCTGGTCGCGGCGTTCGAGGCGCGGGTCGCGGCCGACGAATTTATCGAGCCCAAGGACTGGATGCCCGAGGCCTATCGCAAGACATTGGTGCGGCAGATATCGCAGCATGCGCATAGCGAGATCGTCGGCATGCTGCCCGAGGGCAACTGGATCACACGCGCGCCGTCGCTGAGGCGGAAAGCGATCCTGCTGGCCAAGGTGCAGGACGAAGCGGGGCACGGGCTGTACCTCTACTGTGCGGCGGAGACGCTGGGCACGAGCCGCGAGCAGATGATCGACGCGCTTCATTCGGGCAGAGCCAAATATTCGACGATCTTCAATTATCCGACTTTGACCTGGGCCGATATCGGTGCGATCGGGTGGTTGGTCGACGGCGCGGCGATCATGAATCAGGTGCCGCTGCAGCGGACGTCGTACGGCCCCTATGCGCGCGCCATGATCCGCGTCTGCAAGGAAGAAAGCTTTCACCAGCGCCAGGGCTATGAAATCATGATGGTGCTGGCCAATGGCACGGCGGCGCAGAAGCGGATGGCG
>JBDSOV010000260.1:0-2800 GCA_039914575.1 Sphingomicrobium sp. | reverse complement strand
AATACATATGCTGCCCGCCGTTGATCGACAGGGTCGACCCGGTGACGAACCCGGCATCTTCGCCGACCAGGAAGGCGACGCCGCGCGCGATTTCGCTCGCCTTGCCGAGCCGATTGACCGGGATTTTGGCGATGATCTTGCCGAGCACTTCGGGCGGAACTGCGGCGACCATGTCGGTATCGATATAGCCCGGCGCGATGGCGTTGACGGTGACGTTGTTGCGCGCGCCTTCTTGGGCCAGCGCCTTGGTGAAGCCGTGGATGCCCGACTTGGCGGCGGCATAATTGACCTGGCCATATTGCCCCGCCTGGCCGTTGATCGAGCCGATGTTGACGATTCGCCCATAGCCACGCGACTGCATGCCCTCGAACACCGCTTTGGCCATGTTGAAGCAACCGCCCAGATTGGTGTCAATCACATCCTGCCATTTGGCATGGTCCATCCGCTTCATCGTCGTGTCGCGGGTGATTCCGGCATTGTTGACCAACACGTCGACTGGCCCAAGGTCGCCCTCGATCGCGGCGACGCCGTCGATGCATGCCTGATGATCGGCGACGTCGAACTTATACGCCTTGATCCCGGTGCGATCGGAAAATTCCTTCGCTCGCTCCTCATTGCCGGCATAGGTCGCGGCGACCTCCATTCCCATGTCCTTCAGCGCGATGCTGATCGCTTCGCCAATCCCGCGCGTGCCGCCGGTCACCACTGCCACTCGAGCCATCTCTCTCTCCTTTTTCTTTGGGCAGTTAGACTTCGCTCCACCATCCGGCAAGTTCACGGCGGACCAGCGTCTCGAGCAGCTTTATTCCGGCATCGCCGTCATTGAGGCAGTCGAGTCGCGCGAAATGGGTGCCACCGGCAGCAAGAAAGTCGGCGCGTCCACGAATGCCGAGCTCTTCGATCGTTTCGAGGCAGTCGGCGGAAAAACCCGGCGCGGCGATTGCCACTTTGGTGACACCCTGGGCGGGATAAGCCTTGAGCGTGTCATCAGTCGCCGGCTCGAGCCATTTGGCGCGGCCGAAGCGCGACTGGAACGCGAAGTCGATTGTTCGCCCCATTGCCTCCCCCAACAGCCGCGCGGTCTTGCGGCAATGGCAATGATAAGGATCGCCCAGTTCGAGCGTCCGCTGCGGCATGCCGTGGAAGCTCAACAGCAACCGGCCGGGGGTGAAATCGAGCGCCGCCAACTGCCGCTCGAAATCTATTTTCAAGGCCCCGATATAAGACGGATCATGATGGTAAGGCGGCAGCGTGCGTAACGCTGGCTGCCAGCGCATTGCGGCCAGCGCGGCAAAGGCGGCGTCGTTTGCCGTCGCGGTCGTGGCGGCGCAATATTGCGGATAAAGCGGGGCCAGCAGGATCCTCTCGCAGCCATTGGCCTTCATCTCCGCGATCGTCGCGGCGATTCCCGGCTTGCCGTAGCGCATGGCGTGGGCGACCGTGACGCCCTCGCCCAGCCGCGTCTGCAACGCTTTCGCCTGACGTGCGGTAATCGCGGCGAGCGGCGAGCCTTCCTCGCCCCACACCTGGGCATAGGCCCGTGCGCTCTTTTTCGGGCGGGTGCGCAGGATGATCCCGTGGAGGATCGGCCACCATGCCCAAGTCGGGATTTCTACGACGCGCTTGTCACTCAAAAATTCTGCCAGATAGCGCCGAACCGCGCGCGCGTCGGGCGCATCGGGGGTGCCGAGATTGACCAGCAGCACACCGACTCGTGGGGCCGCAATATCGGGATGGTCGGAAGGGCATTGCATCACGCCGCCATGGGATTGAATGGCAGGTCGCGCAAGCGGCGTCCGGTCCCCGCCGCGAGCGCATTGGCGAGCGCGGCGGGGAGCACGACATGGCCAAGCCCGCTGACCCCGCCCGACGCCGCGCGGCTCGGCAATATTTCGACCTCGATGGTCGGAACCTGCGCGAAGCCCGCGGTGCCAAGCCGGTCCGCGACCGGCATTCCGGCGACGATCTCCGGCGCGTCGCTCGTCGCCAGCGCCAGCGCCTGGAACAACGATCCCTCAATCTGCTGCTTGACCAAACCGGGATTGATCACACGCCCGCAATCGACCACCGCCACCAGCCGCTCGACCGCGATGCGCTGGTCAGGCCCGATCCCGGCTTCGGCGAGCAGGGCAATATGCGACCCGAACGCCGAAGCGCAAGCCAGCCCCATCCGGCTGCCCGGCGCGCCGCCATCCCATTTGCCCATCGCCGCGACCGCGCTCAGCACCTGCGCCAGCCGGACGTTACCGCCGAGCAGGCCCATGCGGAACGAGAAGGGCTCCGAACCGAGCCGGCGCGCCAGTTCGTCGATGAAGCATTCGTTGGCGAAAGTGGTCAGCGCCTCGCTGCCGCCGCGCATATAGCCGCTGGTGATCGGCAGTTCCGCAGCGACCGCCTCGATCCGCATCGCCGGGACCGCATACGGCGCCGCAGCACCGGGAAGTGCGAGATCGGGCGCCGTCACGAACCGCGCGCTCCACGCCGCAAGTCCGCCGGCGGGCGAAGGCAAAGCGGACATCCGCGCCAGCATTGGCGACCGCATCCGATCATGGTTGCGACTGACCTTGGCCGAGACGGTCAGTTGCACCGGTCGCCCTGAGCGCCGCGCCAGATCGACCGCGATCGGAATCGCATCGGCTTCGAGCGCGCGCCCTGACCCGTCTCCGACGGGCGCCGGGTAGAGCGTCACCGCGCCCGCCTCCAGCCCCGCCGCTGAGGCTGCCGTAGCAAGCGCTTCGTCATAGGCCTGGACCGGCGCCCACAGCTCTAGCCGCCCGCCCGAGAATCGAGCGGTCGCGCA
>JBDSOV010000235.1:0-2989 GCA_039914575.1 Sphingomicrobium sp. | reverse complement strand
TCGCGGTCGACGGCAATTGCCTGCTGGTCGAGACTGTCGCGTTATTGAGCGAGAACCCGATCAAGGAGTGAAGGCGTGTTCCAACCCCTGTTTTCGCGGCGCGAAGCACTTGGATCGATCGGCGCGGCGAGTGCCTTACCTCTTCTCGGTGGATGTGCCACCACTCCGCTCGCGCTGGGTCGCCCAGCGATCGAGGCCGATGCGTCGATTTTGCTCGATTCGATCGCCAACAATCTCCTCGCACTGTCGCCCGAACGCGCAACTTCGCTGGGCATCGACAAGGGGGCGCGGGCGGGGCTCCGGTCGCGATTGAAGGATCGCTCGGCGGCCGGCCAAGCGCAGATTTCAGCGACCCTGCGCGCCGACCTGGCGCGCGCCGAAGCGATTGACACCAGCGCCCTGACTTTTGCCACGCGAACCAGCGTTGAGGTGGTGCGATCGGCCTATCGCACCGCGCTTGAGGGGTTCGCCTTGCCTTATGGCGATGTCGCAGTCGGCGGGTGGCGCAACACGCCTTATGTCGTGATCCAGAATGTCGGCGCCTATCTCGATGTGCCGCGCTTCCTCGACAGCGATCACATGATCGACAGCGCCGCCGATGCCGAAGCCTATTTGGCGCGGCTCGACAGTTTCGCAGACCAGATCGATGGCGAAACCGGACGATTGCGCGCGGCCACCGCACGAGACGCGATCCCGCCGGCTTTCCTGCTCGACAAAGCGATGAAGCAGATGGGCCAGGTGATCGACGGCGCACTAAAGGGAGACGGACTGGTCGAATCGATTGAGCGGCGGACCAGAGATATCCCCGGCGACTGGGCGGGACGCGCCCGCGCCATTACGACGCAGAAGGTCGCCTCTGCTCTCACCCGCCAGCTCGTCGAATTACAGGCCCAGCGCGGTCAGGCGAGCATGGCGGCGGGCATCTGGGCGCGGCCCGGCGGCGATGAATATTACCGCTGGGCTTTGAAGGCCTCGACTACCACCAGCCTGTCGCCCGACGAGGTCCACCAGATGGGGCTCGACAATCTCAAGGAATTGCATGGGCGGATGGACCCGATCCTTAAGTCGCTGGGCTATACCCAAGGGACGGTCGGCGCGCGGATGCAGGCGCTGGCCAAGGACCCGCGCTACAAATTTGCCGAGGGCGATCCCGGCCGCGCCGAGATCATGGCCTTCATCGAGGAGCGGCTGGCAATCATCCGCAAACAAATGCCGCGCGCATTCCGCACCCTGGTGCGCGGCAATCTCGAAGTGAAGCGTCTGCCGCCCGAGGAAGAGCCTGGCGCACCCGGGGCTTATGGCAGCGCTGGCTCGATCGACGGCTCGATTCCCGGCAAATTCTGGATCAATTTGCGCACCACCGATTTGCACAGCAAATACAGCCTGCCCGACCTTGCCGCGCATGAGGCGATTCCGGGGCATGTCTGGCAGGGTGAATATTCCAACCAGCTGCCGCTGATCCGAACCATGCTCGCATTCAACGCTTATTCCGAAGGCTGGGCGCTTTACGCCGAGCAATTGGTCGACGAGCTTGGGATTTACGACGATTTCCCGGTCGGACGGCTGGGCTATCTCCAGTCGGTCGCGTTCCGCGCCTGCCGCCTGGTGGTCGATACCGGGCTTCATGCCAAGCGCTGGACCCGCGAGCAAGGCGTGCGTTATTTCGTCGAGGTCAACGGCTCGAACCCCGACGAAGTCAGCAGCGAGGTCGATCGTTACTGCAGTTGGGCGGGCCAGGCCTGCGGCTACAAGGTCGGGATGAACGAAATCAACCGGCAACGGACACGCGCCCAGGCGGCGCTCGGGCCGCGCTACGATTTGCGCGATTTCAACGACACATTGGTCAAGGGCGGCAACGTCCCGCTCGACGTGCTGGCCAAGAATGTCGACGATTATGTAACGCGAGCGCGAGCCTAGCCCGCGCGTTCGAACAATTGCGCAATCATCGGTGAACCATCGGTAGAAAATCAGGTTCGCGGTGTGGCCTATGCCCGACTGCACGCTCAGGCCTTTCACAGCCGCCATCGAGGCGCGCTGCTAATCGAAAGGATCGACTCTCATGAACAACATGTTTGGCACCGCCGCGCTCGCGGCTTCGATGATCGCTGCGGCGTCTCCGGCGCTCGCGGGTGAAATCACCGGCAATGGCAAGCCGATCGACGTCAACGGCCGCTCGATCTGCGCTTACTCTGGAATCAACGACACGCCCGAGGGCGACCTACCCCACGGCGATCCGGGTGGTAAGGTGCAATCCTATGGCTATCTCGTCAGTCATTGGGGCCTTAACCCGCAAGATTGGGATCCCAACGGCAATCCGCCACAACGCATTCCCGGCTTCGCCTGCAATCCGAATCGTGGCGCCGACCTCAACGGCGGCTGAATGAAGCGCGCGGCTGGCTGTCCTCACTCCCCAATCGCCGGCCGCGAACCCGCTTAGGGCAGCACCGCCAAATCCGGCGCGACATAGCCACGCCGCGCCTCGACACTCATCAGCCGCGCCTTCGACCAGAAGCGCAAAGGCCAGTCGCGCTGGCCCATCGGCGAGTGGAGCAGGTCATTGACGAGGTAGTGGACTGGGGTCGCGCGGTCGGCTTCGGCAAGGAACAAGCGGACGCCGTGCAGATACGCGCGGGTGATCGTGTCGTGATAGCCCTCGCTGTCGTTATTCACGCCTCCGACGCTCTCGTTATAGGCTCGGATCAGGCCGGGCAGCGCCGTGTCGAGATCAATCTCGGGGTGTTTAAGCAGCAAATAGGTCGTCGCGGCGAGATGGGCTTCGTGGGTCCAGTCGGCGCGCGGCAGGGTGCGCGCGAGGAGGCTTTCGCCGACGCGGGCGACAGCAACCTCACTGGCGAAATGCCGGACTGCGTGGGTGGTCATTGATCGGACTTTCTTGATACGAGAGCCCGATCTGATGACCGGGCGGTCAGGCGGTGGCGGCGACTTTCGGTCCCGCTTGCCTGACCCCTTGATCGACATGCTCGGCGAA
>JBDSOV010000228.1:0-3013 GCA_039914575.1 Sphingomicrobium sp. | reverse complement strand
CCCATCCGCGCTCGGGCGCCTTGACGCCATAACCGACGAACACCAGCTCCGCTTTGGAAAGGTCGATCCCCTTGTCGCCGTTGGTCGGGGACCGCACCGCAATTTCCTCGCCCTGTGTCAGCGCCACTGATTTCCCACCGAGCGTCACCGCGACCCGCGGCGCTGCGCTGAATTCGGATTTGAGCAACGGCACCGGCTGGGTCCAGCTGCGCTTGCCGTCGACAATCACCCCGCCCGGCTGGAGCCCGGCCTTGGCAAACTGGTCGATCAGATAGGCCACGGTCTTGGTCTCGCCCGCCGAATTGGGCGCGCGGCCTTCATAAGCGTCGGAGCCGAGGATGCGGATGTGGTCGGATAGCCGCTTGGTGTCGAATTGCGCGGTTTGCGCGATCGTGGCGCTGGCGGTCGCCAGTGCGAGGGTTGAAGCCAAAGCAAGCAAGGTCGAACGCATCATTGAAAATCTCCTATGGTCGCGCGCACCCTAACGCGACGCCCGACCGTGGCTAGCGGTTCCGATATTTATCGAACCAGGCGATGATTGCCGAAGCTTTGGCTGCCGATTGGGACGGTCGGGCGGCGATGCCGCCGTGGCTGGCGTCGGGGACCTTGACCAGCATGGTCGGCACCTTGGCCAGCTTGAGCGCTGCATAGAGCTGCTCGGATTCGCTGACCGGAGTCCGATAATCCTCGCTTCCGACCACGACGAGGGTCGGCGTCTTGACGTTGGCCATCAGGCTAAGCGGTGACCGCGACCAATAAGTTTCGGGCTTCTCCCACGGCAGAGCGCCGAGCCAGTAGGGCCCGAAGAAGGGAACGCCGTCGGCGGTCAGCGCCATGCTGGTCCAGTTGATCACGGGCTTCTGCGATGCGGCCGCCTTGAAGCGATTGGTCTTGCCGATGATCCACGCGGTGAGGATCCCGCCGCCCGACCCGCCGGTAACGAACAGATTATTTGCGTCGGCATAGCCACCCGCCACCGCCGCATCGACCGCCGCCATAAGATCGTCATAATTGCTGCCGGGATAGGTCTTCTCGATCCCGTCGGCGAACGCCTGGCCGTAGCCCGACGATCCGCGCGGGTTGGTGTAGAGCACGGCATAGCCGGCGGCGGCGTAGAGCTGGTAATCGGTCGAAAAGCCGGGGCCATAAGCGGCATAGGGGCCGCCATGGATTTCGAGGATGGTCGGGACCGGCGTGCCCGCGACATGGCCGGGCGGGAGCAGGATCCAGCTCGGGACTTTGCCGCCATCGGGCGCGGTCACCGCAATTTCGCGCAACGTCCCCAGATTCTTGCCCGACAGGCCGAGCTCGTTGAGCCGGGTCAGCTGGCGGGTCTTGCCACCGCTGACGATGGCCAGCTCGGCGGGCCGGGTCGGGCTGTCGGTCGTGAACGCGACCGCGCCGTTGCGAGCGACGCTGAAAGCCCCGCTGGCATAGGGCCGATCAAGCCCGCCGCCGCCGACATTGTGCGTGATTGGCGAGACCCGTCCATCGAGCGCAATCCGCGACACGGTGACCCGGCCGCCTTGTTCGTAAGATGCGATGATCGAGCGGTTGTCGGGGCTCCATTCGAAGCTGTCGATCGACCGGTCGAGCCCCGGCGCGACCAGCCGCGCACCGCCGCCCTGGCTATCCATCACATACAGCAGGGCCTGCTCATAGCCCTTCATCCGATCGTCAAAACCGACATAAGCGATGCTTCGCCCGTCGGGTGACGGGCGCGGATCGGCGTCCGCCCCCTTGCGGCTGGTCAGCGCCTGTGGCTCACCGCCCGAAAGGCCGACGCGATAGATTTCGCTGTCATTCGCCAGCAATTCCCAATCGGGTTTGCGGATCGCGCTGAACAGGATCGATCCGCCGTCGGGCGACCAGTGCGGCGCGCCATCGTGGACCGCCCCGAAGGTCAGCTGGCGCGGCGATCCGCCAAGCGCGTCGACGATGAAGATATGGTCATACCCCGCCTTGAGATAGCCCGCACCGTCGGCGCGGTAGGTGACTTTGTCGATGATCTCGAGCGGTTTGGCCCAGGTCGCGCCCTCGGGCTTGGGTGGCGCCGAGCCCAGCTTGGGGCCGTCGTCGGGCACCGCCATCAGATAAGCGATGCGGCTTCCGTCGGGCGACCATTCAATTGCCTGCGGGCTGTCGGGCAGGCCGGTGATGCGCACTGTCTGACCGCCGTCCATCCAGCGCACGAACAATTGCGGCGCACCGCCCTCGGCGGTTGAGCCGTAGGCCAGCCGTTTTCCATCGGGTGACCAGGCGGGTCCGAAATGATCGCCGCTGCCGGCCGCGATCGGCCGCTGTTGACCAGTCGCGACATCAACCAGCCAGATCGACGAGCGAATCTTGTCGGTCATGATGTCGGCGGAGCGGCGGACGTAGGCGATCTGCCGGCCGTCGGGGCTGATCCTGGGGTCGCTCGCGGCGGCAAGGGAAAACAGGTCGCTGCCGGTGAATGTCGCACTCGGACCGGCGGCCGGAGCGGCCAAAATTGCCACCGGCGCTGCCGTAATCATCAACGCGCCAAGCGCGACTCGCCATGCCTGCAATTGCTCTCTCCCCAATTGAGCGAGGAAGGAAGCAGAAGCGCGGCGCAATGGCTAGTCGGCTGGTTTGGCCTTGGTCTTGGCCTTCGCCTTCAACGCCTCGGACCTCGCCTTGGCATCGGGCCTGACCTTGACCGCTTTGGGCGGTGCGGGGGTGATTTCGAACGACGGCACATTGTCCTTGATGCGGACCTTGACCTCGCCCCCGTCGACCAATTTGCCGAACAATAATTCCTCGGCCAGCGGCTGCTTGATCTTCTCCTGCATCAGGCGGCCCATCGGGCGGGCGCCGTTCATCTTGTCATAGCCCTTGGTCGTCAGCCATTCGCGTGCATCGTCATCGAGCTGGATGTGGACGTTGCGGTCGGCGAGCTGCATTTCCATCTGCAGGATGAACTTGTCGACCACCCGCGCGACCACCGCCGGCGGCAGATAGCCGAACGGCACCACCGCATCGAGGCGGTTGC